>NZ_DASQPW010000029.1:0-5559 GCF_035643755.1 Stackebrandtia sp.
TAGGACGCGTCGGGGTCGGCGGTGACCCGCAGCGGCTCCACCGCCAGCTCCGAGATCATGGCGGCGGCGGCCATGTCGCCGCACGCGTCGGTGACGGCGGCCAGCCAGTTCGGCCCGGAGCCGGCCGCCCTGGCGCCGCCCGCGGCGGTGATCGCGACGCGCACCGCGCGGTACAGCTCGTCCCGGTAGAAGGAGTCGTCGACGGCGTCGAAGTACGGGCCCGACAGGTCGGGCCACTGCAGGGCGAGCTTCAGCGCCTCGCGCTGGCGGAGCTGGTACGGGCCGTCGGGGCGGCGCCGGGTCCGGGGGGCCTGGCGCGGCGCGGATTCGCGGCGGGCGGCGGCGCGCACGGCCTGCTGCACCACCTCGCGCTCCTCCCCCAGCCGGTTGGACACGTCCCTGATGATCTCCGTGCGCAGCTGGCCGTCGCCGACCCGCGCCACCGACGGGGCGATCGCGTTGAGGGCCTTGATCCGCCCCTGCATGCTGTCGAGGTCGAACTTGGCGATCATGCTCTCGATCGCGAACTCCACCAGCGGGTGGCGCCCGTCGATCACGTCGCGCACGGCGGCGTCGCCGGAGGCGATCCGCAGCTCGCACGGGTCCATGCCGCCGGGCGTCACCGCGACGTAGGTGCTGGCCGAGAAGCTCTGGTCGCTTTCGAACGCCTTGAGGGCCGCGCGCTGGCCGGCCTCGTCGCCGTCGAAGGTGAAGACGATCTCGCCGCTGGAGTTGATGTCCATCATGAGGCGCCGCACCACCTGTATGTGGCCCTCGCCGAAGGCGGTGCCGCAGGTGGCCACCGCCCAGGGGACGCCCGCCAGGTGGCAGGCCATCACGTCGGTGTAGCCCTCCACGACCACGACCTTGCTGGCCTTGGCGATCTCGCGCTTGGCCAGGTCGATGCCGTACAGCACGTGCGACTTCTTGTACAGCGGGGTCTCGGGCGTGTTGAGGTACTTCGGGCCGGTGTCGTCCTCGGCGAGGCGCCGGGCCCCGAAGCCGATCACGTTGCCGCCGACGTCGCGGATCGGCCACAGCAGCCGGTTGCGGAACCGGTCGATGAGCGAGCCGGAGCGCGCGGGCTTCGACAGCCCGCCCACCGTCAGCTCGTCGGGCGTGAATCCCTTGCGGCGCAAGTGTTTGGTGAGGGCATCCCAGGAGTCGGGGGCGTAGCCGCAGCCGTAGGTCTCGGCGGCGGCGCGGTCGAAGCCGCGCTCGGTGAGGAAGTCGCGGGCGACGCGGGCGGTCGGCTCCGCCAACTGTTCACTGTAGAACTTGGCGGCCTCGGCGTGGGCCTCCAACAGCCGCTGCTTTTGGCCCGGCGCCGCCGCCGCGCTCTGCGTCTTGCCGTCGGCGGTCTCGTAGTGCAGGGTCACCCCGGCCTTGGACGCCAGCTGCTCCACCGCCTCGGCGAAGCTGAGGTGCTCCAGCTGCGTGAGGAAGGTGATCGCGTCGCCCCCGGCGCTGCAACCGAAGCAGTACCAAAAACCCCGCGACGGGGTGACGTTGAAGCTCGGGGTCCGCTCGTCGTGGAACGGGCACAGCCCCTTGAGGTTCCCGCCCCCGGCGGACTTCAACGTGACGTGCTCGCCGATCACCTCGGCGATCGACACGCGCTCCCGCACCAGCGCCACGTCAGCTGCGCGTATCCGCCCGGCCACCGGCCACCTCCCTATGATTGTCGGGTCCATCTTGCCTCGTAGCCACGAGCGCGACCATCGGCGGCCCGGCATATCACAAGACGGGTGTCATAGCCGGGACCCTCGGGCTTGGCAATGATCCATAACAATCCGCTAGGCTGCCGAACCATGCCGGACCGTATGCCCGAGCACGATGAGTACCCACCACAGTGGCCACCACCCCCGTGGCATGCCGAACCCACGACCCGGCCCCAGTCCTCCTCCCCCGCCGCGGAATTCGAGGTCGCCGCGCAGCCGGAGTCCGAGGATGAGGAGTGGTCGCGTCGTTTCGAGGCGATGCCGCCGATGCCGTCGCAGTCCGGGGCGCCGGACGACAACTCCGACGTCGGCATCGACCCCCGGCTGTCCGATCGGACGCCGGTGGTGATCGAGCACGCGCCGCAACCGGCGCCGACGGCTCCCGTACCGGCCGCCGAGCCCGCGCGCAAGGCCCCGGCGCCGCCGCCGACGCACGCCCGCGCCGTCCGCATGACGATCTACGGCATCGGCGGCGCCATCGTGGTCGGCCTGTTGGCGGCGATCATCGTGATGGCGGGCGGTCGGCTCGGCCCCAACTCCGACGACGACACCGGTTCGGCCAACCCGCTGCTCAGCAACGGCAAGATCGACAAGAAGCAGTACGCGAAGCTGGCGGCCTCGGCCGGTAGCGCCGAGTGGATGAAGTGGCGCTACGGGGCCGCGGGCAAGGGCTCCGGCGGCACCACCGTCAAGGAGCCGAAGACCAAGAAGCTCCCCGGCAGCGGCGGCATCAAGCACGTCTATCAGGAGGGCGACGGCTCGTCGGCCGCTCACCCCGGGAATGTGCAGGGCCAGTTGGGTTTCGTGCCCGACGACGCCTCGAAGTCCGGCGTCGGCCACGTCACGACCATGGAGACCACGGACTCGACGCTGGGCTTCACGCCGCGTCCGGGCGGGCGCTTCACGGCCGACACCGAGGAGCCCGATCTCACCGGCAAGGGCGCCAAGTGCATGAGCGGCGCCTCCGACCACCTGGTGGCCGCCGATCGCGCCCACGGCAAGGGTTTCGCGGCCCAGTCGGTGCTGGCGTTCTCCTCCGGCGCCGTCGTCACCACCGGGATTTCGGGCGCCCAGAAGGGAACCTGCGTGTCCCTTCCGGACGGTAACGTGCCGACATCGGTGACCCTGACCCCGTCCAACGAGTTCGCGCTGGTCACGGTGTGGGACACCGCGCTGGTGCGCGGCCGGGTCGCGGTCATCGCGATGGGCGACAGCCCCGGCAACTACGCCTCCAGCTGGGCGAAGGTCTACCCCGGGCTGCCGGGCCCCGGCGATTTCAGCTTCTCCAAGCTGCTGGGTTTCGTGGACCTGAAGGACATCAAGGCACCCACCGCCATCGCCGCGGGCACCGACTACGCGGGCTCCAACGACACCCGGGCCGCGGCGAACCTCGCCGACGCCGGCACCCGTTCCAAGTTCTCCGGCGACGTGGCCAAGCAGGGTTACGCGGTGGTGGCGTCCCTGGCCGAGAAGCGTCTGGAGTGGATCGACCTGTCGCCGCTGCTGTCGGGCTTCCAGAAGGCCTACTTCTCCGGCGATTCGAGCGCCTTCGCGTCCCCGGGCACCGGCGCCAAGGACTGGCCGCCCACCTTCGCGACCAAGCCCGCCTTCGTCCCCACCGTCGGCGCCGACACCACACTCGACGAACAGCCGATGTCGGTGGCCGACGTGAACCGCACCGCCTATGTCGCCGACGCCGCGGGGACCGTGGCTTCCTATGACGCCGCCGATGTGGACAAGGTGTCGCGCGTCAGCACGACGCGGCTGAAGGGCGCGGTCACCTGTCTTCAGTCCACCTCGGACGGAAAGCAGGTGCTGGCCACCTCGCGCAGCGACAGCTCGGTGAGCTGGATCAGCGCCTCGGCCAAGGCGATGAAGGTGACCCAGACGCTGCGCGACAGCCGCCTGGTCGACCCGATCTGCGCCACCGACAGCCCGGCCAGCGCCTCGGGCACGGCCGCGCACGTGGTGTCCGTCGCCGACTATTCGGGGGCGCTGCGCACCTACCGCTACGGCAAGGGCGTGCTGGCCAACGGAACCAACGTCGACCTGAAGGCCGGTCAGTACGAGTACGGCGGGGACTACTCGCCCGCCGGCAAGCCCTTCGTCGTCACGGTGACCGCCGACAAGCTGTGATCACCCCGGTGGCGAATCGATCGGGGTCATGACACAGAACTCGTTGCCCTCGGGATCGGCCAGCACCACCCAGTGGACGTCCCTTTGTCCGATGTCGACATGGCGTGCGCCCATATTGACCAGTCGCTCCACCTCGGTGGCCTGATCGTCGGGGCTGATGTCAATGTGGACCCGGTTCTTGCGTTCCTTGTCGTCGGGCACCGCCATGAAGAGCATGCCCGGATAGGGCTGCGGGCCCTCCAGCACCCGCCTGTCGTCGGCGACGAGGATCTTTGGGAAAGCGCGGTCGGCGATGAACGTCTTGTCCACGCTTTCCCAGATCACCTCGTAGTCAAGGACTTCGGCCCACCAACGTGCCAGGCGACCGTGGTCGCGGGCGTCGAAAACCGTAGAAAACCAGCGACTGGCCACATGGAACTCCTCGGGTCGGCGGCGTCCCTCATGACTACAGGAAAAACCGGGCAGGGTCAACTACCGACTGTCAGAATGCGCCGCCTCCACCGCCGCCTGACCGGCCGCCAAGCGCGCCACCGGAACCCGAAACGGCGAGCAGGAGACGTAGTCGAGCCCGGCGGCGTCGAAGAACTTCACCGATTCGGGGTCACCGCCGTGCTCGCCGCACACGCCCAGGTGCAGATCGGGGCGGGCGGCGCGGCCGTCGGCCACCGCGGTCTCCACCAGGCGCCCCACACCCGAGGTGTCCAGGACGGCGAAGGGGGACGCGGAGAAGATGCCCAGCTCCAGGTAGCGCGGGAAGAAGGAACCCTCCACATCGTCGCGCGAGAAGCCCCAGCTCATCTGGGTCAGATCGTTGGTACCGAAGGAGAAGAAGTCGGCGTGGGCGGCGATGGCGCCGGCGGTCATGGCCGCGCGCGGCAACTCGATCATGGTGCCCACCAGGGCGTCCACTCCGGACTCCCTCAGGATCCGCTCGGTGGACTCGCGCACCAGCGCCAGCTCCTTGGCCTCGGCGACCAGCGGCACCATGATCTCCGGACGCGGGTCCTTTCCGTTGTCGCGCAAGCGGGCCGCCGCCTGGGCGATCGCCTTGACCTGCATCTCGTACAGGCCGGGGATCACCAGGCCGAGCCGCACGCCGCGCAGCCCCAGCATCGGGTTCTGCTCGTGCATGCGGCGCACGGCGGCCAACAGCGGCGCGTCGGCGGTGGCCGGGTCGGTGGCGGCGCGCACCTCGAGGTCCACAAGCGACGGAAGGAACTCGTGCAGCGGCGGGTCGAGCAGCCGGATGGTCACCGGGTAGCCGTCCATGGCGTCCAGGATCTCCACGAAGTCCTCGCGTTGCCGCGCGAGGAGCTCGGCCAGGATGGGCTCGCGGGCGGCGTCGTCCTCGGCCAGCACCAGGCGCTCCACCATCTCGCGCCGCTCGCCGAGGAACATGTGCTCGGTGCGGCACAGCCCGATTCCCTTGGCGCCGAAGCGCCGGGCTCGCGCGGCGTCGGCGCCGGTGTCGGCGTTGGCGCGCACGCCGAGGCGCCGCGAGGCGTCGGCGTGGCTCATGATCTGGTCCACCGCCTCGACCAGGCGGTCGCCCTCGGGGATGCGTCCGGTCTCGAAGTAGGACGCCACCGGGGACGGCTTCACCGGGAGTTCGCCGAGATAGACCGCGCCGCTGTCGCCGTCCACCGAGATGACGTCCCCTTCGGACACGGTGAGCCCGTCGTCGGTGGTGAAGCTGTCGGCG
>NZ_DASQPW010000030.1:0-31315 GCF_035643755.1 Stackebrandtia sp.
GGCGATGTGGTGGGTGCCCGCGATGGCGTCGATGAGGGCGTCGGGTTGGCCGGGGTCGAGGTGGCGAGCGCGCGCGAAGGCCCCCTGCCGTTCGAGCCGGGCGACCGCGCCGTCGTCGGCCGCCACCGTCAACAGGCCGACGCGGCGCTCGTCCAGCACCGTGATCAGCGGCTCGGCGCCCGCGCGCGTGGTGTGCGCGCCGATCGGCAGCGTGAGCCGATAGGGGACGTGAAAGTCGCGCTCGGGGGCGGCGGTGTGGAAGTGGACGCGCGGCTCGCCGCGGTAGGTCTCGTTGATCAGCCGAAGATCGGTGTACGGATCGTCCAGTGTGGCGTGTCGCTCGTGCGGGTCGGGCCAGTCGGCCACCAGGTGGACCCGGGTGTCCTGGTTGTGCCCGCCCAGCAGGGGATCGATCGCCTCGCGCACCTGCTCCAGCCGCGCGCCGCCGACGTCCATGACGACGTCCACCAGCGGCACGACCCACTGGTGGCGGTTCGCCGAGTCGCGGTACTTCAGGGCGGGCATCCGGTTGGCCTGGAACGGGCGGCGGAACCGCTTGGCGTCCTCGCGGCGCGACTGGATCTGGGTGCGCCCCAGGTGCCAGCTGGAGGAGTCGTGGTCGGGGATGAACACCGCGCCCGCCTGGCCCAGGCGGTAGCCGAACTCGGTGTCGCCGCCCAGGATCATCTCGCCGTCGTAGCCGCCCGCTGCGGCGAACAGGTCGCGGTGCGTGGAACCGGTGGCGCCCACGAACACCCGCCATGACGTGTGGTCCTCGTTCCGCAGGCCGTCGGTGCGCTCGATGATCGACTCGATCCAGTGCGGATCGGCGGCGGCCCTGTCGAAGAGGGTGTGGGTCTGGTGGTTCGCCACGGTGGCGTGGACGTGCTGGGCCGTGTGCTGCCCGGGCTGGTAGTCGGTGAACAGCTTGTGGCCGAGGACGGCGGCGTAGTCGAGCTGGTGGTGGTAGCGCATCTGGGACTCGACGTGATGGTGGTACGTGATCATGTCGGAGTCGAGTCGCATCAGGACGGTGCCGTCGGCGTGTTGGGCGGCGGTGTTGACGGCGTGGGCGCTGCCCCAGCCGTCGGGCGCGGGGCGCAGGAGGGTCGTGTTGGTGGGGCGGATGTCGGGCAGCGCCAGCGGCGGATTGGTGTTGTCGTCGACGACGATGACCTGGGTGAGCTGGTCGGGGTAGGTCTGGGCGGCCAGCGCGGCGAGGGTGAGGTCGAGCTTGTCCTGGTGTCCGTGCGCGGGAATGAGGATGGAGACCGTCAGGGTGGGGGTCCAGCTTCCGTTGGCGGGCACGAGGATCGACGAGTAGTCGTTGCGACACACCAGCGGGCGGGTGGTCGAGGCCGCCATCGCGGTGGGCGAGTCGCCAGTCATTCCAGTGTCCTCCATACGAGTGATTGCTTGCTAGGAAACGAGTCGCCGCAGCCGGCGACGCACGGACGTGGGCAGCAGGCGCCGCGCCACCCGTCGGGTCAATGTGGACTTCCCCGGCCGCAGCGGGGTGGCGGGGCCCGCGCCGCCCGACCGACGGGCGACGCGTGACGCCTCGACGCGGTGGGTGCCCGCAACGGCGTCGATGAGGGCGTCGGGGTGGCCGGGGTCGAGATGGCGGGCCCGGGCGTAGGCGGAATGACGTTCCAGCCGCACCGTTCCCCCCTCGGGCAGGTCGGCCGACACCAGGCCCACCTGATGTCCATTGGCGACGGTCACCAGCGTCTCGATCGCCTGCGGCTTCGGCCGTGCCGACGCGGGGAGGGTGAGCCGGAACGGGACGGCGGCGTCGCGTTCGGGCGGGGCGGAGTCGAAGCGGACGCGGGGATCGCCGCGATACGTCTCGCGGATCAGCCGCAGATCGGCGCGGGGATCGTCCAGTGTGGCGTGCCGTTCATGCGGGTCGGGCCAGTCCGCGACCAGGTGAACGCGGATGTCGGGCGTCGTGCCGCGCAGCAGCGCCGTCACCGAACCCTCCGCCTCGTTGACGGATGAGCCCGCGACGTCCACCACCACCTCGGCCAGCGGCACCTCCCACAGCTGGCCGGGCGCGGAGCGCCGCGGCGCGAACTCGGGCACCCGATTGGCCACGAACGGTGTGCGGTAACGAATCCCCGCGTCGCGCCGCGACTGCATCTGGGAACGCCCGAGATGCCAGCTGGAGGAGTCGTTGTCGGGGATGAACACCGCGCCCGCCTGCGACAGCCGATACCCGAAGATCGAATCGCCCCCCAGCGGCACCGTGTCCATGCCGTCGGCCGCGTCGAAGAGCGCGCGGTGCACCGAACCCGTGGCGCCCACGAAGACGCGGTACGCCTCGGTGTGGTCGGCGGAGCGCAGCTGATCGGTGGAGTCGATCACCCGCTCGGTCCACTGCTTCTCGTGGACCTGTCCGGAGTAGAGGGTGTGGGTCTGGCGCTTTGTAACGGTGGTGTGGACGTGTTGGGGGGTGTGTTGCGCGGGGTCGAAGTCGACGAAGAGCTTGTGGCCCAAGACGGAGGCGTAGTCGAGCTGGTGGTGGTAGCGCAGCTGGGACTCGACGTGGTGGTGGTAGCAGACCATGTCGGAGTCGAGTCGCATCAGGACGGTTCCGTCGGCGCGGGCGGCGGCGGTGTTGATCGCGTTCGCACTGCCCCAGCCGTTCGGCGACGGACGCACAAGCGTGGTGTTGTCGGGGCGGATATCGGGCAGGCGAAGCGGCGGGTCGGTGTTGTCGTCCACGACGATGACCTCGGTGAGGCCGACGGGATAGGTCTGGGCGGCCAGCGCGGCGAGGGTGAGGTCGAGCTTATCCTGATGCCCGTGCGCGGGAATGAGGATGGACACGCTGAGGGTCGGTGTCCAGTCGCCGATGGCGGGCACGGTGATGGACGAATAGTCATTCCTACACACGATGGGGCGCGGAATCTCGGTAGCCGTCGCCGCGCCCGAATCTCCAGTGAATTCGATTTCCTTTTTCGATGTATTCACTGTCAATTCACTTTCTTACTACGCATTGGACATATTGGGGAAAGTGCAAACATCCTGCTAGAGACCCTCGATGGTGGCGTCCGCTCTCGAAAAGATCATATATGGGCGGCCGAAGTGAATGGCCTCGGGCAATGTATTCTGCTCCGCGACGAGAGGCACCAGAGGCTCATATGTATGGACAATCCATAGCGCCGAACGCTTACCCAGATCAATTGCTCGACGATTATCTCACGGTCGCCGAGCGGCGCCACCCGCTCGCGCTGTACACGACGGTGCTGCGCACCCGATCGGTGGCGGCCCGCCAGCTGCTCGCCCGCGCGGCGAGCCGCTCCTTGAGCGTGACGCAACTGGTCGACGCCGCCCGCGCGGGCGCGGGCGACCTGGGCGGCAAGGTGAACGCCGCCGCGCTCGCGGACCTGGCAGGTGCCGTGGCCCTGCAGGGCGTGCTTCCCGAAGACGCCGACGACGGCCTGGCCCTGTACGACCTGGCGCTGCGCGTGGGCGGCGCTTCGGCGATTCCCTCGCGCCACCAAGGCATCCACGCCCAGCTCGCGCTCCACGGCGGCGACCGCGAGGCCGCGGCGCGGCTGCTGCGCACCTACCGATCGATGCCCGACTTCACCAGGTCCACACTGGAGTTCGACCTCGCCAACCCCTTCGTCGCCGACCCGGACCAGGGTGCGAGCGCGGCGAATGGTTCCCTGTCCGCGGTGTCCAGGGACGGGGACCTCGCTGAAGGGTCGCCAACCACGTCGGATTACCGCGTGGGCTCGGCGAGTGGTTCCCTGTCTGCGGCCTCCAGGGATGGGGGTACCGCTGAAGGGTCGCCACCCACATCGGATCAGGGCGCGAGCGCGGCGAATGGTTCCCTGTCCGCGGTGTCCAGGGACGGGAGCCTCGCCGAGGGGGCGGTAGCCACGTCGGATCACCGCGTGGGCTCGGCGAGTGGTTCCCCGTCCGCGGCGTCGACGGGTCGGGACTCGGACGGTGCCGACGACTTCACCTCGCCCCGTGACGGGGAGTCGGCGGGCGCTTCGGTTCACGACTCGCCTCGGGTGAGCGCCTGGCTGGCGAAGCTGTCCACACTGGTGCCCTCGATCGACCTGCGGCTGTCGGACGACGCCGACCTGCCCCCGCTCGATCGACTCGCCGCGGCCGCGCCGCGCGTCGACAGCGACACCCGTGTCAGCGTCGTGGTCTCCGCCTACCATCCCGATCGCGGGCTGATCACCTCCGTGCGTTCCCTGCTCGCCCAGTCGTGGGCGAACCTCGAGATCCTCGTCGTCGACGACGGTTCCCCCGCCGAGTTCGACGGCGTCCTCGACGAGTGCGCCGCGCTCGATCCCCGCGTCAAGGTCGTCAAGCTCGCCGTCAACGCGGGCACCTACACCGCCCGCAACACCGCGCTGGACCAGGCCACGGGCGACTTCGTCACCTTCCACGACTCCGACGACTGGGCGCACCCGAGGCGCATCGAGCGCCAGGTCGCGCCGCTTCAGGCCGACACGAAGCTCATGGCGACCCTGTCGCACGCCCTGACCGTCAGCGACCAGCTGTTCGTCACCAAGCCGGGGCGGGCGCTGAAGCTGCTGTGCACCCCGTCGCTGATGTTCCGCAGGGCCGCGGTCACCGAGCGGCTCGGCTACTTCGACTCGATCCGCAAGGCCGCCGACACCGAGTACCTGCGCCGCATCGGGGCGGCCTTCGGCTCGGGCGCCGTGAAGCGGCTGCCCGAGATCCTCACCCTGATGCGCCAGGGCGCGGATTCCCTGTCCCGCGCGGAGTTCCGCGCCGGGTGGAAGCACCCCGCCCGCGACGCCTACCAGTCGGCCTACCGCCCCTGGCACGAGGAGATCAAGCGCGGCGCGGCCAGCCCGTACCTCGACAAGGACCCGAACCCGCGGCCCTTCGCCGCGCCCGCCCGCTTCGCGAAGCGGCGGGAACCGTTGCCGCGCTACGACGTCGTGCTGGCCTGCGACTGGCGCCCCTTCGGCGGCCCCCAAAAGTCCATGTTGGAGGAAATCGCCGCCATGACGGGGGCGGGGCGCAGGGTCGCGATCCTGCACCTGGAGTCGTTTCGGCACATGACCGAGGTGCTCAAGCCCCTGTGCGCCCCGATCCAGGAGCTGATCAACGCGGGCGTCGTCGACCAGGTGCTGCCCACCGACGAGGTGACCACCACGCTGCTGGTGCTGCGCTACCCGCCCGTGCTGCAGTTCCGCGCCGAGGAGACCATCGCGGTGAAGCCGTCGCGCATGGTGATCCTCGCCAACCAGGCACCCTCCGAACTGGACGGAACCGACCTGCGCTACGTGCCCGCCGCCTGCACCGCCGTGGCCGAGCGGCTGTTCGGCGTCAGGCCCGTGTGGTACCCGCAGGGCCCCGCCGTGCGCGAGGCCCTCGAGCCCGCGCTCGACCCCGCCGACCTGGCCGACGACGACATGCCGGGCATCATCGACGACAGCGACATTCGCCTGCCCCGCAAGCGATTCCGCTCCGAGCTCCCCGTGGTGGGCCGCCACTCGCGCGACGACTGGACAAAGTGGCCGATCGACGGCAAGGCCGTCCTCGACCTGTACCCCGACTCGCCCGACATCGACGTGCGCGTCATGGGCGGTGCCAAGACCGCCAAGGCGCTGCTGCGCCGCGACGAGCTGCCCGCCAACTGGATCGTCTACCAGCGCGGCGAACTCGACGTCCGCAACTTCCTGCGGCAGCTCGACTTCTACGCCTACTTCCCGCACCCCAACATGATCGAGGCGTTCGGCAGGGCGATCCTCGAGGCGCTGGCCGCGGGCTGCGTCACCCTGCTGCCGCACCGCTTCGCGCCCGTCTTCGGCGACGCCGCGATCTACTGCGAACCCCGCGAGGTGCCCGCCCTGATCGCCGCCTACCGCGCCGACCCCGACGGCTTTCTCGCCCAAAGCGCCCTGGCGCAACAACGCGTCCGCGAACGCTTCAGCCACCGGTCCTACCTCGACCTGGTGGCCCCGCTGCTGGAGCCGGCGCCCACCATGCTGGAAGGAACCGCATCATGAAGTCACGGCTGCGCGCGCTCGCCAAGCGCATCCGCGACAGGGCCCGCCGCCTGTCGCTGCCGAAGCTCCTGGTGGCCGTGGCCGCCCCCGTCGTCGCGGTGTGCGTCGTCGCCCTGGCGATCGCGCTGCTGTTCGGCTCGGCGCTCGCGGCGGCCACCATCGCGGGCCTGATCGCCACGGTCACCCTGGTCGCGGTCGCCGCGATGTGGCTCACCCTGGGCCGCCAGCTGCGCGCGATGCGCGCCAGCGGCGAACGCGTCGAGGTCGCGCAGCGCCGCATCCTCGCCGCCGTCGAACTCCAGCGCCTCGAGGCGGAGGAACGCGCCGCGTCCGTGTGACGCCCCGTCCCACACGCACAGCCCCGCCCGCGCGCTTTGATAGGGTCAGCCGTCTCTTTTCCGCTACGGCCGGAGGAAAAACGTGGAGCGGGTGACCCGGGCCCAGGTCTTGTCCACCTACAAACCCCGCGACTCGTGGTGGACGGTCTTCCTGGTCGACCCGGTCGCCGGACCCCTGGTGCGCTGGGTGTCGGCCTGGGGCTTCATCACACCCAACGTCCTGACCCTGACGGCGTTCGTCCTCGGGCTGGCGTCCGCGACGTTCTTCGCGCTGGGCGGCTGGGCCTGGCTTGTGGCCGGGGCGGTGGCCTTCCACCTCAGCTTCACCATCGACTGCATGGACGGCAAGCTGGCGCGGGTGCGCGGCAACGGCAGCCTGTTCGGCGGCTGGCTCGACTACATCTGCGACCGCCTGCGGGTGCTGGCCTGCACCATCGCGCTGTTCGCCGGGCAGTACTACGCCACCGGCAACGTCATGTTCTTCTACCTGGCCATCGCCGTGGTCTTCTGCGACCTGTTCCGTTACCTCAACGCCTTGTACCTCAAGGAAACCCGCCGCGAGATCCGCGCGGCGCTGGCCGAGCGGCAGGGCACCACCGTCGACGCCATCCAGCTCCAGGACGAGGCGCGGCTCGAGCTCGGCGACACCGCCACCGACGCCGACCGCGACGACGGCGCCACCGTCGTGGACGTCCAGCACTCCTTCAAGTCCCGCTTCGGCTGGTTCACCGGGTTCCGGGACTTCCTGGTGCGCCACCGGGTCCGCTCGCACGTCTTCTCGGGCATCGAGTTCCAGATGGCGGTGTTCATCGTGGCGCCCCTGACCACCCTGATCAGCCCCATCACCATCGTGGCGGTGGTCTTGTTGCTGTTGACGGAGGCGGCCGTGACCTACAAGCAGTACCTGTCGGCGCGCGACGTGGATCGGCAGCTGGCCCGATGAGCGCTCCGGTTGTCGCCGCGGTGCTGGCGGGCGGGACCGGGACCCGCCTGGGCGCCGAGCTTCCCAAGCAGCTGATCCGCGTGGCGGGCAAGGAGATCCTGGCTCACACCCTCGACGTGTTCGAGGCATGCTCCGATGTGGACGAGATCCGGGTCTTCATGGTGCCCCACCACGTCGACGCCGCCCGCGACATCGTCGGCAAGTACGCCAAGGCCGCGCCGGTGGCCGCCGGGGGCCGCACCCGCGCCGACTCGGCGCGCCTGGCCTGCCGGGCCCTGGAGGAGTATCCCCGCGACACGAAGCTGCTGGTGCACGACGCCGTGCGTCCCCTGGTGGACGTCGAGACCGTCACCGAGTGCGTGCGCGCGCTGGACCACTTCGACGCGGTGACCGTCGCGGTTCCCTCCACCGACACCATCGTGGAGATCGCGTCGGTGGACGGGCACGAGGTGGTGACCGGCACCCCGCCGCGCGCGGCGCTGCGCCGGGTGCAGACCCCGCAGGGCTTCCGGCTGCACCAGCTGGCCCGCGCCCACGCCCTGGCCGCCGAGGACCCGGACTTCGTGCCCACCGACGACTGCGGCGTGGTGCGGCGCTATCTGCCCAGGGTCGCCATCGGGGTGGTTCCGGGAAGCGAACATAATGTGAAGATCACCCACACCGATGATCTGCCCATCGCCGAGCACCGGCTGTCACGCAGGGTTTTGTGAATGGTTCACCTGGTCCGCAAGCTGATCGACGCCGCCGCCGGCAGCGGTCTGCCGATAGCGGCGGTCGCGGCGTTCGCGCTGCTGGACGCCGCCTGGCCCGGTTACGTCCTGGCCGCGCTGGCGCTGGCATACGGGTGGTACCGCTACCGCGCCGACGGCCTGGGCCGGGCCCGCGTGGCCCGCGCCCTGATCCCCGCCTCCGTCCTGATCGGACTCGGCCCGCACATCGGTGTGGCCCAGGCAATCTCGGGCGTGCTGCTGGTCGCCCTGGTGTCCTTCGAGCCCCGGCTGGCGCTGGCGCTGTCCACTCGCCGCCTCGCCACCGCCAACCTGCCCGTCGACCGCGCGGCCTGGGAGCGCTGGGTCAACCCCCGCAACGCCTACCTGCTGATCGCGGCGCTCAACGCGCTCTTCCTCGCCTCGTCCGCCCTCGCCTGGGGTGCCACCGCCGTGGCCGCCGCCTGCGGCGCCGTCACCGTGGCCTGCGGGGCCGGGGTCGTGGCGCAATGGCGGATCCGCCGCCGCCGCGCCCACTCCGGCGACGACGAGGTGCGCGCCGCCGTTGCGGCGCACCGCCCGCGCTTCGCCGTCCACTTCGCCGCCCCGCCCGGCTCGGAATACCAGCTGAGGCTGTGGCTGCCGTACTTCGACCGCATCGGCGACAACTACGTGATCGTCTTGCGGGACAAGCAATTCCTGGCCGCGTTCGCCGATGCCACCGATGCCCCGATCGTGATGGCGCCATCCATCACCGCCATGGAGGGCCTGCTGGTGGACTCCATCGGCGCGGTCTTCTACGTCAACAACTCGATGCACAACTCCCAGTGCGTCCGCTTCGCCCACCTCACCCACATCCAGCTGATGCACGGCGACAGCGACAAGCCCGCCAGCTACAACCCGATCAGCGCGATGTACGACCGGATCTTCGTGGCCGGCCAGGCCGGGATCGACCGCTACCACAACCACGGCATCGACATCCCCGCGTCCCGCTTCCGGGTGGTGGGACACCCGCAGGTCGCCGCGGTCGACGTCGGCGAGCGCGCCGGGGCGACCGAGACCGTGGCGCTGTACGCGCCCACCTGGACCGGGCTGTCGTCCGACGCGAACTTCTGCTCGCTGCCGATCGCGCGCGACGTGTGCGCCGCCCTGATCGACCGCGGCGTCACGGTGATCGTGCGCCCCCACCCCTACACGCGCCGCAACCCGGCCGCGGCCCGCCAGCTGGACGCCGTGGAGCGGCTGCTGGCCGCCGACGCCGAGCGCAGCGGTCGGAAACACTTGTGGGGCAAGACAACCAGCCAACAGATGTCTCTCGTGGACTGCATCAACGCCGCCGACGTCATGGTCACCGACGCCTCGGGCGCGGCCAGTGACTGGCTGTACTCGGAGAAACCATTCGCGGTGACCGACATGACCGGACTGAACGACGAACTTTTTGAGGCACTACCCTTGGCGCGCGCCGCATATGTGATCCGCCGGGACGCGGGGAACATCGACGCGGTGTGTACGGAATTGCTCGATACCGATCCGCTGGCCGCGGATCGCGTGAAGATGAAGACCTATTACCTTGGTGACTTTTCCGCAGACAGCTACGAAGAGGCATTCTTCGCCGCCGCCCGCGAGTGTTATAGGACCTGACGGCGTGCCAGCACACGCGCGATCATTGTTACCGTGGGTAATCTCCAAAATTCGATCTGGGGTCATGACTTTCATGCCGAATAATTTGTCGCGCTTTCTCACCCGCACGGTGCTGCCGGGCCTGCTGCCCATAGCGGCCATCGTGGTGTTCGCCCTGACCGACATCCCGTGGCTGGGATACGGCCTGTGTCTGGTGACGCTGGTGTATTTCGTGGCGTTGTTCGGCACGGCCGCCACCGGTTCCGGGCGCACCGCCCGGGGGCTGATCGTCACCGCGGTCCTGCTGGGCACCGGTGCCATGCAGTCCACGACCCTGGACCTGCCGCTGTCGCTGTGCGGCGCGGTGTTGTTGTGCGTCATCGGTTTCGAGCCGCTGATCTTCCGTTCGCTGCGGCTGGGACAGCTCAAGACCGCGAACCTGCCGATGTCGCGCTCCGGCGCGGCCCGCTGGGCCACCCCGCAGGTCGCCGGCGGCATCGAGTTCGCGCTGATGGTCGTGTACATCGTGATCGCCGCGCTGCGGATCCCCGCCTGGCCCCTGGCCGGCGTGCTGCTGGTGGTCGCGCTGCTGCTGCTGGGCACCGTGGCCCGGGCCTGGATCCAGCGCCGCAGCGCCGCCTACCAGGAGGACGCCCGGGTGCGCTCCGCCGTGGAGGCGCACGCCCCGCGCTTCGCGCTGTACTTCAGCGGCCCCGCCTCGGCCCAGTACCAGCTGCTGATGTGGCTGCCGTACTTCGACCGGCTGGGCGACCCGTACATCATCATCCTGCGCGAGGGCCGCAACCTGGAGACCTTCGCCGCGGCCACCCCGGCCCCGCTCGTGGTCGCGCCGTCCATCGCGTCCATGGAGCACATGCTGGTGCCGAGCATCCGCGCGGTCTTCTACGCCAACAACAGCATGAAGAACACCCACTGCGTCCGCTTCGGCGAGCTCACCCACATTCAGCTGATGCACGGCGACAGCGAGAAGCCCGCCAGCCGCAACCCGGTGTCGGCCATGTACGACAGGGTCTTCGTGGCCGGGCAGGCCGGTGTGGAGCGTTACCGCCGCCACGGCGTCAACATCTCCGACGAGCAGTTCCGCATCGTGGGCCGCCCGCAGGTGGAGACCGTCGAGGTGTCGAACACCCCGATCGCGACGATTTCCAACCCGACGGTGCTGTACGCGCCCACCTGGACCGGCGACTCCGCCGACGTCAACTTCTGCTCGCTTCCCCTGGGGGAGAAGCTGGTCACCGAGCTGCTGGAGCGCGGCGCCACCGTGCTGCTGCGGGAACACCCCTTCACCCGGCGCAACGCCGCCGCCGCCAAGCAGCTGGACCGGGTGCAGGACATGCTGGCCGCCGACGCCGAGAAGACCGGCCGCGAGCACCGCTGGGGCGCGGCCACCTCCGAGGGGGTCACCCTGTCGGACTGCTTCAACGACTCCGACGCCATGATCGGCGACGTCAGCGGCGTGATCTCCGACTGGCTGTACTCGGAGAAGCCCTTCGCCATCACCGACATGCTGGACGAGGGCGAGGCGTTCACCGAGAGCTTCCCGCTGTCGAAGGCGTCCTATGTGCTGCATCGGGACGGGTCGAACATCCCCGAGGTGCTCGACGAGCTGCTGGGCACCGACTCGCACGCCGACGTGCGTCGCCAGCAGAAGACCTTCTATCTCGGCGATTTCCCGGCCGACTCCTACACCCAGGGTTTCCTGAACGGGGCCCGGGAATGCTACACGCAACCGCCCACAATGGGCAGTAGCGTGGTGGAGGCCGAGTCCGCGGCCTGACCCGCCAAGTGTTCTAATTCGTTCACCTCCTCGACACCTTGCGATATCGTCACCTAACGGTTTCGAAGCGTGACATTGCAACCGCGCGTGCCGTTCCGGCGTGATGTCATGCGGTTCGTTAATCAAGTGTTAACAGAGGAGACACCTTGCCGACCAAGCCCGCCGTGTATGTGGGGATGAGCGCCGATCTCGTCCATCCAGGACATATCAATATCTTGCAGCGCGCGGCCGAGCTGGGAGATGTCACGATCGGTCTGCTGACCGACGCGGCGATCGCCAGCTACAAGCGCCTGCCGCACATGACCTTCGAGCAGCGCCGGGCCGTGGTGGAGAACATCAAGGGCGTGTGCGCGGTGATTCCGCAGGAGACGCTCGATTACGTCGAGAATCTTGAACGCTTGAAGCCGGACTACGTGGTGCACGGCGACGACTGGCGCAACGGCGTCCAGGCCGACACCCGGCAGCGGGTCATCGACGCCCTGGCGACCTGGGGCGGCGAACTGGTGGAGGTGGCCTACACCGAGGGCATCTCGTCGACGCAGTTGAACAACTCGGTCAAGGAGGTGGGCACCACCCCCAACGTCCGGCTGTCGCGGCTGCGGCGCCTGATCGAGAACAAGAAGGTCGTGCGGATCATGGAGTCGCACTCCGGTTTGACCGGCCTGATCATCGAGACCGCCGCGGGGGAGCGGGACGGGCACCGGGTCGAGTTCGACGGCATGTGGTCGTCCTCGCTGACCGACTCCACCGCCCGGGGCAAGCCCGACATCGAGCTGGTGGACCTCAACTCCCGCCTGCAGACCATCAACGACCTGTTCGAGGTGACCACCAAGCCGCTGATCTACGACGGCGACACCGGCGGCAAGCCCGAGCACTTCTCGTACACGGTGCGTTCCCTTGAGCGCCTGGGTGTCTCGGCGGTGATCATCGAGGACAAGGAGGGCCTGAAGCGCAACTCGCTGTTCGGCACCGAGGTGCAGCAGACCCAGTCCTCCATTGAGGACTTCGTGCACCGCATCCAGGTGGGCAAGAAGGCCCAGATCACCGACGACTTCATGATCATCGCCCGGATCGAGTCGCTGATCCTGGAGCAGGGCATGGAGGACGCGGTGACCCGTGCCAAGGCGTACATCGACGGCGGCGCCGACGGCATCATGATCCACTCCCGCAAGAAGAGCCCGGACGAGGTGTTCGAGTTCTGCGACCGCTTCGCCAAGTTCGAGCGGCGGGTGCCGCTGGTGGTCGTGCCCACCAGCTACAACACCGTGTCCGAGGCCGAGTTCGCCGACCGCGGCGTCAACGTGGTCATCTACGCCAACCAGCTGATGCGCGCCTCGTACAAGGCGATGTCGACGGTGGCGAAGTCCATTCTGGAGAACGGGCGCTCGGCGGAGGTGGACTCCCAGATCGCCAACATCAAAGAGGCGCTGGCGATCATCCCGGAGAACGAGGCATGAGCGTCGACCCCAAGGACTTCTGCGACCACCTGGCTCGCCGCGGCGTCACCCTGTTCACCGGGGTGCCGGACTCGCTGCTCAAACAGCTGGGCAGCCACATCATGGCGAACCTGCCGCGCGAGCGCCACGTCATCACCGCCAACGAGGGCGCCGCGGTAGGCCTGGCCATCGGCCACTACCTGAAGACCAGGACCCCGGCCGTGGTGTACATGCAGAACTCGGGCTTCGGCAACACCGTCAACCCGCTGCTCAGCCTGGCCGACGCCGAGGTCTACGGCGTGCCGATGCTGCTGATCGTGGGCTGGCGCGGCCAGCCCGGGGTCGCCGACGAGCCCCAGCACGTCAAGCAGGGGCGCGTGCAGCGCGAACTGGTCGAGGCCATGGACCTGCCGTGGTCGGTGCTGCCCGGCGACGGAGACGCGGCCGCCAAGGTCGTGGACGAGGCGCTGGACACCGCGGTGGCGAGGAGCTGCCCGTACGTGCTGCTGGTGGAGAAGGGCACCTTCGCCGACGCGGCGAAGCTTCCCAAGGAGCCGTGTGACCTGCCGTCGCGCGAGGACGCGCTGATCGCCGCGGCGTCCGCGGTGGGCGACGACGCCGCGATCGTGTCGACCACCGGGATGCTGTCGCGCGAGCTGTTCGAGTACCGGGTCAACAACGACCTGTCGGGCGACCGCGACTTCCTCACCGTGGGCGGCATGGGACACGCCAGCGCCATCGCGCTGGGGGTGGCCAAGGCCGAGCCCGACCGCGAGGTGTGGTGCTTCGACGGCGACGGCGCGCTCCTGATGCACCTGGGCAACCTGGCCGTCATCGCCGACCACGCGCCCGACACGTACTTCCACGTGGTGTTCAACAACGGCGTGCACGACAGCGTCGGCGGCCAGCCCACCTCCATCAACAGGGTGGACGTGCCGGCGGCGGCGCGGGCGCTGGGCTACCGCCACGCCACGTCGGTGTCCACACTGGATTTGCTGCCGGCGGCGGTAGCCTCGTTGCGGGAACACGGCGGCCCGGCGCTGCTGGAGATCAAGGTGAAACCCGGCAACCGCGCCGACATCGGACGCCCCACCCGCACCCCCGCCGAGAGCAAGAACGCCTTCATGCAGGCTCTGTGACACCCGAGGAGACGCGTTGATCCCGAACGACCGTGACGTCCGCTTCGGCGACGACGCCATACTCGACACCTGGCAACTTGTCTCCAAGATGGACGCACGGAGGGTCGTGCTGGTCTGCGGCAAGCACGCCTTCGACGCGTCCGGGGCCAGCCGCTGCCTCGGCGACCTCAAGCGGGTCGCCGAGGTGCGGCGCTGGAGCGACTTCACGCCCAACACCGACGCCGCCGACCTGGCCAGGGGCCTGCGGGTCGTGGAGGACTTCGCCCCCGACCTGGTGCTGGGCATCGGCGGCGGCAGCGCCATGGACATGGCCAAGCTGCTGTGCGCCTACCGGGGCGTCACCGACGCCGGGCGGCTCGACGACGCGATCCGGGCGGGCGCGGCGGTGACCGAGCGGTCGTCGAAGCTGGTGCTGGCGCCCACCACGTCCGGCTCCGGCAGCGAGGCGACCCGCTTCGCCGTGGTGTACATCGGCGACCAGAAGTACTCGATCGCCGGCGACGCGATGCTGCCCGACGCGGTGGTGCTCGACCCCGCGCTGACGCTGACCGCCTCCCCGTACCAGCGCGCCACCTCCGGCATCGACGCGATCGCCCAGGCGGTGGAGAGCCTGTGGGCCACCGGCGCCGACGACACCAGCCGCGCCTTCGCCCGCGACGCCCTGTCGTACCTGGTGCCCGCGCTGCCGGTGTTCGTCAACACCGGCTCGCCGGAATCGAGCCGGGACATGGCGCAGGGCGCCCACCTGGCCGGGCGCGCCATCGACATCTCCCGCACCACCGCCGCGCACGCGCTGTCGTACGGCTTCACCAAGTCCTACGGCGTCAGCCACGGCCACGCCGTGGCCCTCACCCTGGGCTCCTTCATCGAGGCCCACGCCGCCGCCGCGCCCGAGTCCCTGCGCCCCGGCGTCGACCCCGACACCCACGCCGCGGCGATGCGTGACATCCTGGCGCAGCTGGGCGCCGACACGCCCGCCAAGGCCCGCGCCCGCTTCACCGAGTTGGCCGAGACCTGCGGAATGTCGCTGCGGCTGCCCGACGTCGGCGTCACCACCCGCCTCCAGGTCGCCGACCTGACGTCCCGGATCAACGCCGAACGCCTCGGCAACAATCCGGTGGCGTTCACCGTCGACCAACTCACCGATCTCGTCGCCTCGGCGTTCTGAGCGCAGCGTGATGATCCAATGACCACCCGCTGGTAAATTCGATGTTTCCGTATCGTTACCTGCCCTCCTATTCCCTTGGCTAGCGGGCGTTCGCTAGCCTTCATCTTCATCCGGACGTGAAACGCGTTACGCTCCCTCTGCGTCCAAATTGGAGGACTTGTGGCCAAAAGGTCCGCCGGCCCCACGACATTCGGGTCGGGGCTGAAGCTCGGTGTCTTCGCGGTGATCACGTCGCTGGCACTCGTGCTGCTGACCGATGCCCTCGGCGGAATCAGCCTCCCCTGGGCCAGTGGCTACACCGCCATGTTCACCGACGCCACCGGCCTGTTGCCCGGTGACGACGTGCGCATCGCCGGCGCCAAGGTCGGCGAGGTGGACGACGTCGAGCTGCAACAGGGCGACCCGCCCCTGGCCAAGGTCACCTTCGACCTGGACTCCGACCGCACTGTCCCGGCCAGCGTCCACGCCACCATCCGGTACCGCAACATGGTGGGCCAGCGCTACGTCGCGCTCACCCAGTCCGCCGACGGCGAGAAGGTCAGCGACCGCGACCTGAAGCCCGGCGACATCATCGGGGTGCGCCAGACCGACCCCGCGCTGGACCTGACCGTCCTGCTCAACGGGTTCAAGCCGCTGTTCGCCGCGCTGAGCCCCAAGGAGGTCAACGACCTGTCCTACGAGATCGTGCAGACCCTCCAGGGGGAGGGCGACACCGTCGAGGGCCTGCTGTCGCACACCGCGTCCCTGACGTCGACGCTGGCCAAACACGACAAGACCATCGGGTCGGTCATCAAGAACCTCAACACCGTGCTGTCCACCATGGCCGACCGCCACGAGGAGCTCGACACCTCGATCGGGCGGCTCCAGGACTTCGTGTCCGGCCTGTCCAAGGACCGCACCGCCCTGGGCGACGCCATCAGCTCGATCGGCACGCTCAGCACCCAGACCGCCGACCTGGTCTCGCGGTCCCGCCCGGCCATCAACGCCGACGTCGACTCGCTCGACACGCTGGCGACCACGCTCAACGCCAACTCCAAGTACATCGAGACGGCGCTGGAACGGCTGCCCGACACCTACCAGGCCCTGGCCAGCACCGGCGCACACGGCTCCTGGTTCAGCCAGTACGTGTGCGACCTGGACGGCTCGATCGGCCTGGGCGACGGCACCGCCATCAACCCGGTCAAGGTCCATTCGCCCAAGGCGCGCTGCCAAGTGGACGGTGAATAAGCGATGACGACCGAATCCCGCCGTTCCCGCGGGTTGAAGAAGGTCCGGGGCCGCAAGGGCGGTCCCCGGCGGCGCAACGTCAAGCGGATGGGCGCCATCACCCTGGTCGTGGCGATCCTGGCCGTCGTCGGCGCCTTCCAGCTGGACGACCTGGTCCTGACGTTCTCCGGCACGAGCTACCACGCGCAGCTGCGCGACGCCGCAGGTCTCACGCCCGGCACCGAGGTGCGGGTCGCCGGCGTCAAGGTCGGCAAGATCTCCAATGTGGATCTCGAATCGCTGGGCACCAAGCACCCGCACGTCGGCGTCGACTTCCGCATCGACTCGGACGTCAACCTGGGCGACAAGACCTCGGCGACCGTGCGGCTGAAGACCGTGCTGGGCCAGCGCTACTTCGCCGTGGAGCCCAAGGGCGGCGGCGAGCTGAAGAACGACACGATCCCCGTGTCGCGCACCGCCACCCCGCTCGACGTCGTCGACGCCGTCAACAACCTCGCCGGCACCGTCGGCGACATCGACACCAAGCAGCTGTCGGCGGCGCTCGGCGTGCTGTCGGACACCTTCTCCGGCACCGACAAGGACGTCGACAAGACCCTGGACGGCCTGTCGGCGCTGTCCAAGACGGTGTCCAGCCGGGACAAGGAACTCGGCAAGCTGCTGAAGTCCGCCAAGTCCGTCACCGACGTCCTGGCCAAGCGCGACGACGACTTCGCCAAGCTCGTTACCGACGGCAACAAGCTGCTCAGCGAGGTCAAGAAGCGCAAGGACGCCATCCACGACCTGCTGGCGTCCACCGTGGCGCTGTCCAAGGAGCTGTCGGGCCTGATCAACGACCAGGACTCCAAGCTGGGGCCCGCGCTGAAGAACCTGGACTCCGTGGTCGACCTGTTGAAGTCCAACCAGAAGAACCTCGAGGACACGCTGACCAACATGGGCCCGTTCTTGAAGGCGTTCTCCAACGTCACCAGCAACGGACGCTGGTTCGATTCCTATATCGACGGTCTGATACAGCCGTACCAGGTGGAGGTGGGCTGAATGAAGCGCTTTATCCGCCACCCGCTGACGATCCTCGGCGCCATCGTGGTGCTCGCCGTCGGCGGCTACTTCGCCTGGCAGTCGGCCGCCGCGCAGGGCAAGACCTACACCGCCGAATTCACCCGCGCCGTGGGCGTCCAGGTGGGAAGCGACGTGCGGGTGCTCGGCGTCAAGATCGGCACGATCACCAAGGTCAAGCCGGACGGCAAGGTCGTCAAGGTGAGCATGCTCGTCGACGACGACTACGCCGTCCCCGCCGGCGCCAAGGCCGTGGTCATCCCGCCCAGCATCGTGGCCGACCGGTATGTCCAGCTCACCCCCGCCTACAAGGGCGGCGAGAAGATGGCCGACGGCCACACCATCGGCCCCAAGGACACCGTGGTGCCGCTGGAGCTCGACGAGGTCTACTCCGACCTGGACAAGTTCTCCGCCGCGCTCGGCAAGGACGGCTCCCTGGCCAAGGCCCTCAAGGTCGCCAAGAAGAACCTCAAGGGCAACGGCAAGAAGCTCGGCGACACGCTCGACAACCTGGCCAAGGTCTCCGACGTCCTCAACGACCACTCCGACGACATCTGGAGCACCGTCGACAACCTGGCGAAGTTCACCAAGACCCTCGCCGACTCCGACTCCGAGGTGCGGCTGTTCAACCAGCAGCTGTCGGACGTCTCCGACCAGCTGTCCGACGAACGTGGCACCCTGTCGGAGGCGCTGAAGAAGCTCACCATCGCGCTGGCCGACGTCAGCGACTTCATCGACCACAACGCCGGCGCCATCACCACGTCGGTGAAGAAGCTGAAGGACATCTCGGCGGTCTTCGCCACCCAGCAGGAAGCCCTGATCAACATCCTGGACTACGCGCCGCTGGCGCTGAGCAACCTGGACCTGGTGTACAACTCCAGCTCCGGCACCCTCGACACCCGCGACGACCTGTTGGGGGCCAACGATCCCGCCAGTTACCTGTGCGCGCAGCTGGCGAACGTCCTGGCGCTGGACAAGATCCCCGCGTCGTGCTTCGACCTGGCCGACACCATGGCCGACAGCGGATCCAAGGTGCCGGCCGGCCTGAAGGGCCTGGTGGGCAAGAAGTCCGCACTGGGGGGCACATGAGACGCTCACGCTGGCTGCAGATCATCGCGCTGACCTCGCTGGTCGGCCTGTCCGGTTGCGCCTCGGCGCCGCTGCCCGGCGGCGAGGGCGGCGACGGCTACGAGGTGACCATCGAGTTCGTCGACGTCACCGACCTGGTGCCGTACTCCACGGTCAAGGTCAACGACGTCACCGTCGGCCAGGTGGAGAGCGTCGACGTCACCAAGCACTGGACCGCCAGGGTGAAGGTGCGGGTGCGCGACGACGTCGACCTGCCGCACAACGCCCGCGCCAAGCTCCGCCAGACCAGCCTATTGGGCGAGAAGTTCGTCGACCTGGGTCCGCCGGAGAAGGCGGCGCCCAGCGGCAAGCTCGGAGACGGCGACTCGATTCCCTTGTCCCACACCGACAAGGGCGCCGAGGTCGAGGAGGTGCTCGGCGCGCTGGCCCTGGTGTTGCAGGGCGGCGGCCTCGACCAGCTGCGCACCATCAACACCGAGCTGTCCGACATGATGAACGGCCGCGAGGACAAGATCCGCGACAGCCTCAGCGAGGTCGAGAAGTTCGTCAAGAACCTCGACGACCAGAAGGACGACATCGTCAAGGCGCTGGAGGCCCTCGACAAGATCTCCGGCGACCTGGCCGACGAGCGCAAGACGATCGCCGACGCGCTGGACGCCATCGCGCCCGGAGTCACCACGCTGGCCAAGCAGAAGGACATGATCACCGGCGCGATCACGGCGCTGGGCGACCTGGGCGACACTGGCTCCGACGTCATCGACAAGAGCGGCGACAACACCGTGGCGCTGCTCGAGGAGCTCAAGCCCGTGCTGGGCAACCTGGTGAAGGCGGGCGACACCTTCCCGCAGGAGCTGGAGCAGTTCGGGTCCTATCCGTTCCCGCACAACGTCACCAACGACATCTCCAACGGCTATGTCAACCTGCACATCACCCTGGACGCCCAGCTGGGCGACATCCTCGGCAACGTGCTGGGGGACAAGCCGGTGGCCGACGCCGAGGACAGCGGCGCCGACTCCGGCAACGGGTCCGACGGCATCGATCCGGTGACCGGCGGCCTGGGCGACCTGCTGGGCGTGGGCCTGGGCGGCGACGATCAGAAGAAGGAGGACTAGACGGTGGTGAGCCGGAAACTCCGCTTCCAGATCGGCATCTTCGTCCTGATCACGCTGTTGGGCGTGTCGTTCGTGGGCATCAAGTACCTGGGCTGGTTCGACCAGTCCTACACGGTGTACGTCGACGCCAAGGCCACCGGCGGCGCCTACGAGCACGCCGCGGTCGCCTACCGGGGCGTCCCGGTGGGCCGGGTCGGCGACGTCACCGTGCACGGCAAGGGCGCCCGCCTCGAGCTGCACATCGAATCGGACGTGAAGATCCCCAAGAACTCCAAGGTCGTGGTGGCGCAGCGCTCCGCCGTGGGCGAGCAGTACGTCGACCTGCGCCCCGCCACGAGCGACGGCCCGTACCTCGCCAACGGCGACAAGCTCTCCGACGTGGCGCTGCCGCTGCCCATGGAGACCCTGCTGGCCAACTTGAACCAGCTGCTGACCTCGCTGGACCCCGACGACGTCAAGGTCGTCATCAACGAGCTCGGCGACGCCTTCGAGGGCAACGAGGACGCCCTGGACAAGATGCTCGACGCCACCCAGAAGCTGATCGACGGGGCCGCCGACCACATGCCGCAGACGGTGGAGTTGTTGCGCGCCAGCGAAACCGTGCTGGAGACCCAGAACGCCTCGGCCAGCGCGATCCGCAACTGGGCCGACAAGCTGGCCAAGCTCACCACCACGGTGAAGAACTCCGACTCCGATCTGCGCAAGCTCATCAACACCACGCCGGAGTCCACCAAGAAGATGACCGGCCTGATCCAGGACCTCGACCCGGACCTGGGTAGCCTGCTGGGCAACATGATCTCGGTCAACGGGGTGGCCGCGCGCCGGATCCCCAACCTGAAGATGCTGCTGGTGACCTACCCGATGGTGGTGTCCGGCGGCTTCACCGTCACCCCCGGCGACAGCACGGTGCACTTCGGCCTGGTGACCAACTTCGACAACCCGCCCCCGTGCGTCTACGCCGACGGCGACACCGGCTATCACTGCACCGACGGCCAGAAGGCGGCCGGTGCCTCGACCCGCGGCTGGCAGAACGCCCCCGGGCCGACCGGCCCGCCGATCGTGCCGGTGCCGCTGCCGGCCGACGGGTCCTCCAAGAGCGACCACTCCTCGGGCGGCTCGGGCTCGGGCTCCGACTCCAGCGAGGATCTGTCGCAGTTTGGTTACGACCCCTTGACCGGATTGTTGGTGGACAGTGACGGTAAGCCAGTACAGTTCGACGCCACCGGGGGCCAATACGAGCTCGCCGGAAGCGAATCCTGGAAACAATTGATCCTGAACGGACTCACCTCATGAGCGCTCGGCGACAGGAGGGCAGCGACGTGAAGAAGACGCTGATGCCCGCGGCGACCGCGGTGCTGGCGGTGATCACCCTGCTGGCGACCGCCGCCGTGCTGTACTTCGGCTGGAGCTGGTGGGGCAACGCCCAGGCCGGTTCCGCCCGCGACGGGGCGCTGGACGCCGGGCGCGACATCGTCACGAAGATCATGACGATCTCGCCGTCGACCATCGACGACGACCTGGCCAGCGTCGAGAAGGTGTCCACCGGCGACTTCTCCGACCAGTGGAAGAAGGGCGAGGACCGGGTCAAGCAGTCGGTGCTCAACTCCGGGGCCCACCGCACCTCCGAGATCCTCAACGTCGCCTACGTCAAGGGCGACGCCTCCAAGGCGACGGTGATCCTGGCGGTCGACACCACCACCAAGTTCACCACCAAGATCGGCGACCAGGCCAAGACCGGCGACAAGAAGCAGGACAGGAAGGCCACCGCCGCCGCGAAGAAGGCCGACAAGGACAAGGACGGCTACCCCGATCCCGTGAAGAACCACTTCCGCATCAAGGCCACACTGGCCTCCGTGGACGGAAACTGGCGGATCGCGAAGATGGTGATGCACTGATGAGCGGCTACGTCTCCCGCAAGCTGCGCGACCGCTCCGGCGCCTCCGCGCGGCGCACCGTCCGTCACGAGCCCGACGAGGCCGTCGAATCCGCGGCGGAGTCCAAGAAGCCCGCCGACGGCGGCAAGTCGGCGAAGTCGTCGACCGCGGCCACCAAGACCGCCGAGCGCCCGGCATCCAAGACCAAGACGGCCCCGAAGCGGCCCTCGCCGCGCCCCTCTCCGGGCCGGCGCCCGTCCCCGGCGGCGCGCCGCATCGACCAGGCCGCCCGGCGCAAGCGATTCTCCCGGGGCCTCGACTGGACCGCCATCGCCAAGCGCCTGGCGCCCGTCGCCGCGGTCATGGTGGTGCTGGCGGGCGTTGCCGTGTGGGGCGCCTGGGTCTCCAGCGACACCGCGACCACATCGTCGCGCCTGGACGACGCCACCCGCTCGGCCAAGGCCGCCGCGTCGGCGATTTTCTCCTACGACTACCGCCACTTCGACGACTCGGTGAAGAACGGCGAGTCCCACGCGGTCGGCAAGTACGCCAAGGACTACGTCGAGACCACCAAGGGCCTCAAGACCCAGGTCGTGAAGCTGCGCGCCCGCGTCGAGGCGGACGTGGTGGACATCGGCATCGTCGAGGACGACACCACCTGCTCCACCAAGGGCGGCAAGGAGTACTCCGACGGCGTCCGCGTGCTGGCGTTCGTCGAGCAGTACACGCGCAACGACAACATCGACGGCACCAAGGACAGCTCCAGCCGCGTCGAACTGTGCATGGTGCAGGTGGGCGACGGCTGGAAGGCCGCCAACGCCAACGCGAAGTAGCGATCCTCTAGTCATCCTGGTATCAAAGTGGTACGTTTTTGGTATGCCTATGACGATCAGACTTCCCGACGACCTTGACCAGAAGGCGCGCGAGTTGGCCGAGGCCGAACACCGCACCATGCAGAGCTTCATCGTGAACGCGGTGGACGAGTACATTCAGCGGCACGGCATGGACCGTGCCGTGATGCTGGTCTCACGCGAAGGAGCGAACCGTTACGCCGAGGCCCTGGACAAGTTGGGCAAGGTGTGAACCCCACCCGGTACCTGACCCTGGAGCAACTCCTCATCGTCGCCGAAAACGCCATCGGCGCCAAGCCATTGCTGCGCGAGCCAGGGTTGCTGGCCTCGGCGGCCGAGCGGCCCGCGACGGCACTGTTCGGCGCCGAGCAATATCCCACGCTGCTGGACAAGGCCGCGGCTCTGATGCATTCCATCGCGCGATTCCATCCGCTCATCGATGGCAACAAGAGGCTGGCGTGGCTGGCGGCGTACACGTTCCTCGTCATCAACAACGCGAAGGTCCTTGCCGACAATGATCAGGTGTTTGACCTGACCATGGCGGTGGCGGACGGGCGGCTCTCCGAAGTCTCGGACATCGCCGGGGCCCTGAAACCCCTCGTCGAGGTTCCGTAGTCGGCTGGTGGCCGCGTTGTGCCGAATTTCGGCGTAACTCTTGACGGAACGTGTGTCCTCGGGCATCCTGTTTCCCAGGCGGCGCAAAGGACTTCGCCTCGCGGCATGGTGGGGCCGGGTGGGAAGAAATCAAATATCGGGGGTGGGTGGACGAAGCTGTCAGCTTCGGCTACACTGCTAGTTTGCGCTGCCTTCTCGCGCCCTCTTTAGCATGACCGCAGTCAGTGACGGGGTAGTTTGCCCTTACTCAGGGCTCAGTCTCCGCATCGGACGGTGTCGATCATGCGTTCGGGAATGGGGGGAAGTGGCGTGACAACGGCCGTCTTAACTTTAGGTCCTCGGAAGGACGAATCTTGGCAGCTTCTTCCCGCCCTGCGAAGACCAGTACTACTCAGAGCGCATTCGCACCCGAACGCATTTCATTCGGGAGGATTACCGAACATCTCGAGGTGCCCAACCTCCTGGCACTGCAGACCGACTCCTTCGACTGGCTGGTGGGTAACGACGCTTACCGCGCCCGCTCGGACGAGGGGGCCACCTGTGGCCTGGACGACATCCTCGAGGAAATCAGCCCGATCGAAGACTTCTCGGGCACGATGTCGCTGTCCTTCTCCAATCCCCGCTTCGATGAGGTGAAGGCACCCATCGAGGAATGTAAAGAGAAGGACCTCACATATTGCGCCCCTCTGTTCGTCACCGCGGAATTCATTAACCACACCACCGGCGAGATCAAGAGCCAGACGGTGTTCATGGGTGACTTCCCGATGATGACGCCGAAGGGCACCTTCATCATCAACGGCACCGAGCGTGTCGTCGTGTCTCAGCTGGTGCGTTCGCCGGGCGTCTACTTCGACAAGCAGCCCGACAAGACCTCCGACCGGGACCTGGCCAGCGTCCGGGTGATCCCGGGCCGCGGGGCCTGGCTCGAGTTCGACATCGACAAGCGCGAGACCGTCGGTGTCCGCATCGACCGCAAGCGCCGCCAGGCGGTGACCGTCCTGCTCAAGGCCATCGGCTGGAGCTCCGACCAGATCCGCGAGCGTTTCGGCTGGTCCGAGATCATGATGGCGACGCTGGAGAAGGACCACATCGCCAGCCAGGACGAGGCCCTGCTGGACATCTACCGCAAGCTGCGCCCCGGCGAGCCTCCGACGAAGGAGAACGCCGAGACGCTGCTGGACAACCTCTTCTTCAACCCGAAGCGCTACGACCTGGCGAAGGTCGGCCGCTACAAGGTGAACAAGAAGTTCGGGCTGTCCACCCCGATCGGCACCGGCGTGCTGACCGAGGCCGACCTGATCGCGACCATGGAGTACCTGTGCCGCCTGCAAAACGGCGAGGACGGGTACGACCGCGACGACATCGACCACTTCGGTAACCGTCGGCTGCGTACCGTCGGCGAGCTGATCCAGAACCAGGTGCGGGTCGGTCTGTCGCGTATGGAGCGTGTCGTCCGGGAACGGATGACGACCCAGGACGTCGAGGCGATCACGCCACAGACCCTGATCAACATCCGCCCGGTGGTGGCGGCGATCAAGGAGTTCTTCGGCACCTCGCAGCTGTCGCAGTTCATGGACCAGGTGAACCCGATCGCGGGCCTCACCCACCGGCGGCGCCTGTCGGCGCTGGGCCCGGGTGGTCTGTCCCGCGACCGCGCCGGCATGGACGTCCGCGACGTGCACCCGTCCCACTACGGCCGGATGTGCCCGATCGAGACTCCCGAGGGCCCGAACATCGGCCTGATCGGCGCGTTGGCGACCTTCGCGCGGGTCAACCCGTTCGGCTTCATCGAGACCCCGTACCGCAAGGTGACCGACGGCAAGGTCACCGACGCCGTCGAGTACCTCACCGCCGACGAGGAGGACCGGCACGTCATCGCCCAGGCCAACACGGCGCTGAACCCGGACGCCACCTTCGCGGAGGACCGGGTCCTGGTGCGCCGCAAGGGCGGCGAGATGGAGCTGGTCGCCGGTTCGGCCGTCGACTACATGGACGTCTCGCCGCGGCAGATGACCTCCGTGGCCACCGCCATGGTGCCGTTCCTGGAGCACGACGACGCCAACCGCGCCCTGATGGGCGCGAACATGCAGCGCCAGGCCGTGCCGCTCATCAAGACCGAGCGGCCGTTCGTGGGCACCGGCATGGAGTACCGCGCCGCCGTGGACGCCGGTGACGTGGTCGTCGCCGAGGTCGGCGGGGTCGCCGAGGACGTCTCGGCCGACTACATCACCGTTCACCAGGACGACGGTTACCGCCGCACCTACCTGATGCACAAGTTCCACCGTTCCAACAACGGCACCTGCGTCAACCAGATCCCGGTCATCGAGGAAGGCGACCGGGTCGAGGCCGGCCAGGTGATGGCCGACGGTCCCTGCAGCGACGAGGGCGAGATGGCGCTCGGCAAGAACCTGCTGGTGGCCTTCATGCCGTGGGAGGGCCAGAACTACGAGGACGCGATCATCCTGTCCTCGCGGCTGGTCCAGGAGGACGTCCTGACGTCCATCCACATCGACGAGCACGAGGTCGATGCCCGCGACACGAAGCTGGGTCCGGAGGAGATCACCCGGGAGATCCCGAACGTCTCCGAGGAGATGCTGTCCGATCTGGACGAACGCGGCATCATCCGGATCGGCGCCGAGGTCCGCGACGGCGACATCCTGGTCGGCAAGGTCACCCCCAAGGGCGAGACCGAGCTGACCCCGGAGGAGCGCCTGCTGCGCGCCATCTTCGGTGAGAAGGCCCGCGAGGTCCGCGACACCTCCCTGAAGGTGCCGCACGGCGAGGCCGGAACCGTGATCGGCGTGCGCACGTTCAGCCGCGACGACGGCGACGAGCTGTCGCCCGGCGTCAACGAGCTGGTGCGGGTGTACATCGCCCAGAAGCGCAAGATCTCCGACGGCGACAAGCTGGCCGGCCGCCACGGCAACAAGGGCGTGATCTCCAAGATCGTGCCCGCCGAGGACATGCCGTTCCTGCCGGACGGCACCCCGGTCGACGTGGTGCTCAACCCGCTGGGTGTGCCGGGCCGAATGAACATCGGCCAGGTACTGGAGCTGCATCTGGGCTGGATCGCCAAGTGCGGCTGGCAGCTGGACGGCGACGCCGAGGAATGGGAGAAGTCGCTGAAGGCGATCGGCGCGGACTCCGCGCCGTCCGACTCGACCGTGGCCACCCCCGTCTTCGACGGCGTGCACCTGGAGGAGATCACCGGCCTGCTGAAGTCGGCGCGGCCCAACCGCGACGGCGAGCGCATGGTCGGCGCGGACGGCAAGGCACCGCTGTTCGACGGCCGCACCGGGGAGCCGTTCCCCGGGGCGATCTCGGTGGGCTACATGTACATCCTGAAGCTCAACCACCTGGTCGACGACAAGATCCACGCGCGTTCCACCGGTCCGTACTCGATGATCACGCAGCAGCCCCTGGGCGGTAAGGCCCAGTTCGGTGGCCAGCGGTTCGGCGAGATGGAGTGTTGGGCGATGCAGGCCTACGGCGCGTCCTACGCGCTGCAGGAGCTGTTGACCATCAAGTCCGACGACATCCTCGGCCGCGTCAAGGTCTACGAGGCGGTCGTCAAGGGCGAGAACATCCCCGAACCGGGTATCCCCGAGTCGTTCAAGGTGTTGCTCAAGGAGCTGCAGTCGCTGTGCCTCAACGTCGAGGTCCTGTCGAGCGACGGCACCGCCGTCGAGCTGCGGGACAGCGACGACGAGGTGTTCCGGGCGGCCGAAGAACTGGGAATCGACCTGTCGCGCCACGAGCCGAGCAGCGTCGACCTCGAAGGAGCGTAAGGCACGACGGCGCGGGCGCCAGCGCACCCGCGCCGTCCATATCCACGAAGGCATCAATTGGAATCCCTAGAACGAGTCCACGAGGGGAAAAGCAACGTGCTTGACGTCAACTTCTTCGACGAGCTGCGCATCGGCCTGGCCACGGCCGAGGACATTCGTCAGTGGTCGCATGGCGAGGTCAAGAAACCCGAAACCATCAACTACCGCACCCTGAAGCCCGAAAAGGACGGCCTCTTCTGCGAGAAGATCTTCGGCCCGACCCGGGACTGGGAGTGCTACTGCGGTAAGTACAAGCGCATCCGGTTCAAGGGCATCATCTGCGAGCGCTGCGGCGTCGAGGTGACCCGCTCCAAGGTGCGCCGCGAGCGCATGGGCCACATCGAGCTGGCCGCCGCCGTCACGCACATCTGGTACTTCAAGGGCGTTCCCTCCCGGCTGGGCTACCTGCTGGACATCGCGCCCAAGGACCTGGAAAAGATCATTTACTTCGCCGCCTACGTCGTGACCTCCGTGGACACCGACGCCCGGCACCGCGACCTGCCGACCGTGGAGAACGAGATCGCCGCGGAAAAGCGCCAGCTGGAGAACGCCCGCGACGCCGAGGTGGAGAAGCGGGCCTCCAAGCTGGAGGCCGACCTGGCCGAGCTGGAGGCCGAGGGCGCCAAGGCCGACGTCCGCCGCAAGGTCAAGGACGGCGGCGAGCGCGAGATGCGCCAGCTCCGCGACAGGGCGCAGCGCGAGATCGACCGGCTCGAGGAGGTCATCGAGACCTTCCGCAAGCTGGAGCCCAAGCAGCTGATCGGCGACGAGATGCTGTTCCGCGAGCTGCACGACCGCTTCGGCGAGTACTTCGAGGGCTCGATGGGCGCCGAGGCCGTCAAGGCCCTGCTGTCCAACCTGGACATCGTCGCCGAGCTGGAGAACCTGCGCGACACCATCGCCAACGGCAAGGGCCAGAAGAAGATCCGCGCCCTGAAGCGCCTGAAGGTGGTGGCGCCGTTCGCGACCAACGGCTCCAACCCGATGGGCATGGTGCTGGACTGCGTCCCGGTGATCCCGCCGGAGCTGCGCCCCATGGTGCAGCTGGACGGTGGCCGCTTCGCCACCAGCGACCTCAACGACCTGTACCGCCGGGTCATCAACCGCAACAACCGCCTCAAGCGGCTCATCGACCTCGGCGCGCCCGAGATCATCGTCGCCAACGAGAAGCGGATGCTGCAGGAGTCGGTGGACGCGCTGTTCGACAACGGCCGCCGCGGACGCCCGGTGACCGGCCCCGGTAACCGCCCCCTGAAGTCCCTTTCGGACATGCTGAAGGGCAAGCAGGGCCGGTTCCGTCAGAACCTGCTGGGCAAGCGGGTCGACTACTCGGGCCGTTCGGTGATCGTGGTGGGCCCGCAGCTCAAGCTGCACCAGTGCGGCCTGCCCAAGCAGATGGCGCTGGAGCTGTTCAAGCCCTTCGTGATGAAGCGGCTGGTGGACCTCAACCACGCCCAGAACATCAAGTCCGCCAAGCGGATGGTGGAGCGGGCCCGCCCCGCCGTGTGGGACGTGCTGGAAGAGGTCATCACCGAGCACCCGGTGCTGCTGAACCGCGCCCCCACCCTGCACCGCCTGGGCATCCAGGCGTTCGAGCCGCAGCTGGTGGAGGGCAAGGCCATCCAGATCCACCCCCTGGTGTGCACCGCGTTCAACGCCGACTTCGACGGTGACCAGATGGCGGTCCACGTGCCGCTGTCCACCGAGTCGCAGGCCGAGGCGCGCATCCTGATGCTGTCGGCCAACAACATCCTCAAGCCGTCCGACGGCCGACCGGTCACCATGCCCACCCAGGACATGATCATCGGCCTGTACCACCTGACGCACCACCGCGAGGGCATGCCCGGCGAGGGCCGCGCCTTCTCCTCGGTGTCGGAGGCGTGGATGGCCTACGACCGCGGCGAGCTGCACCTGCAGGCGCCGGTGACCATCCGGGTCGAGGGCGTCGTCACCATGGACAACGGCGACGGTCCCACCGAGGTCCCCGAGGGCGGCCTCGACAAGATCGTGTCGATCCAGACCACCCTGGGCCGGGTCATCTTCAACGAGACCCTGCCGGTGGACTACCGCTACATCAACTTCGAGGTCCGCAAGGGACAGTTGTCGGAGATCGTCAACGACCTGGCCGAGAGCTACACCAAGGTGCAGCTGGGTGCCTCCCTGGACGCGTTGAAGGCGGCCGGTTTCCACTGGGCCACCTGGTCGGGCGTGACCATCGGCTTCGCCGACGTCGTCGGGCCGAAGGCCAAGCAGTCCATCCTGGAGCGTCACGAGAAGGACGCCGACCGCATCGAGAAGCAGTACCTGCGCGGTCTGATGACCGCCGAGGAGCGGCGCGGCGAGCTGATCGAGATCTGGACCAAGGCGACCAACGAGATCGCCAAGGAGCTGGACACCGACCTGCCCCAGGAGAACCCGCTGTGGCAGATGATCAACTCCGGCGCCCGAGGCAACATGCTTCAGCTGCGTCAGATCGCCGCGATCCGCGGCCTGGTGGCCAACCCGAAGGGCGAGATCATCCCGCGCCCCATCAAGTCCTCGTACCGCGAGGGCCTGACGGTGCTGGAGTACTTCATCTCCACCCACGGTTCCCGAAAGGGCCTGGCCGACACCGCGCTGCGTACCGCCGACTCCGGTTACCTGACCCGGCGTCTGGTGGACGTGTCCCAGGACGTCATCGTCCGCGACGAGGACTGCGGCACCGAGCGTGCCGTGCGGATGCCGGTCTCGGTCGACATCGACGGCGCGAACGCGGCGCACGAGAACGCCGAGACCTCGGTGGTCGCGCGCACCCTGGCCGAGGACATCAAGGACGCCAAGGGCAAGCTGCTGGTCGCCGAGGGCACCGACCTGACCGAGACGCACATCCAGACGCTGGTGGAAGCCGGCGTCAGGGACGCGCGGGTGCGCAGCGTGCTCACCTGCGAGTCGCAGCTGGGCGTGTGTGCCGCCTGCTATGGACGGTCCATGCCGACCGGCCAGAAGGTGGACATGGGCGAGGCCGTCGGCATCATCGCGGCGCAGTCCATCGGTGAGCCCGGCACCCAGCTGACGATGCGTACCTTCCACACCGGTGGTGTGGCCGGGGACGACATCACGCAGGGTCTGCCGCGTGTCCAGGAGATCTTCGAGGCGCGTATCCCCAAGGGGAAGGCGCCGATCGCCGAGGCCGCCGGCACCGTCCGCATCGAGGACGCCGACAAGTCCCGCAAGATCATCATCACGCCCGACGACGGCGGCGACGAGATCGTGCTGGACAAGCTGTCGCGCCGGACCCGGCTGCGGGCCCACGACGGCGACCACGTCGACGTCGGCGAGAAGCTCACCGAGGGCACCATCGACCCGCACGAGCTGCTGCGCGTGCTGGGTCCGCGCCAGGTGCAGTCGCACCTGGTGGACCAGGTGCAGGACGTGTACCGCTCGCAGGGCGTGCTCATCCACGACAAGCACATCGAGATCATCGTCCGCCAGATGCTGAAGCGGGTCACGATCATCGACTCCGGCACCACGGAGTTCCTGCCCGGGTCGCTCGTCGACCGGGTGGTGTTCGAGAACGAGAACCGTCGCATCGTCGCCGAGGGCGCCGAGCCCGCGTCGGGCCGTCCGCAGCTGATGGGCATCACCAAGGCGTCGCTGGCCACCGACTCGTGGCTCAGCGCGGCCTCCTTCCAGGAGACCACCAAGGTGCTGACCGACGCGGCGATCAACGCCAAGTCGGACTCCCTGATCGGTCTGAAGGAAAACGTCATCATCGGAAAGCTCATCCCGGCCGGTACGGGCATCAACAAGTACCGCAACGTCCGGGTCGAGCCCACCGAGGACGCCAAGGCCCGGGTGTACTCCATGGGCGGCTACGAGGACCCGGTTCCGGCCTTCGGCTTCGGATCCTCCAACACCAACGCCGTCCCGTTGGACGACTTCGACATCGGGCAGTTCTAGTCCGACGACGTCGACGCCCGGCCGGTCCCGCACACGGGGGACCGGCCGGGCGTTTTTGATGGGCCCACTCCGGGCGCGCGGGGTCAACGGGCATCATGGTCTGCATGCATCCGAACGGACACCCCGGCGCGCGGCACCCCCGCGATCCCGAGCCGGTGCCGTCGACCAAGGCGGCCGCGGCGTTCACCCTGAGCGTCGTCGCGGTGATCACCTCGCCGTTTCTGGGCGGCGTGATCCCGGCGGCGCTGGCCCTGCGGCTGTCGGCGCAGGCGAGCTCCGACATCGCCGCCTCCGAGGGGTTCCTGTTGGGCGCCAAGCGCTGCCTACGGGCGCGACGGCTGGCCTACATCGCGTTCTCGGTCGCCGTGTTCACCGTCCTCGCGCTGGCGATGTGGTGGCTCTACCTGGACCTCACCGCCGAACCCATCGTGAAGTGAGCCGCCAGCCATGACCATGCCGGACGAGGAACCCAAGCCGACCGCGGCGCCCGAGCCCGCCGACGCCCCCGAGCCGCTCACCCCGCCGCCGCCCGGGGCCGCGCCCACCACCGCGGTGCCCGCCACCG
>NZ_DASQPW010000031.1:0-10754 GCF_035643755.1 Stackebrandtia sp.
TCGCCGTAGTCGTAGACGTAGACGTGGTACACGGTCCCCGCCACGGTCCCGTCGGCGGCGATGGCGACGGCGTCCTCGATATCCGGGGAATCCCTGGGGCCCTTGAGAATCTGAAACATGCCGTCGACGTATCGCCAAGCCACGGAGGACTCACCGAATTGCGCGGTGCCCGCGACCTCCCCCGAATCGTTGACGTCGTCGGCCGTGAAGTACGCGTCGGTGTGCCCTTCGATGCTGGTGACCTTGGTGAACACGCCGTTGTGGCACAGCCCGAAGCCCTCGTCGGGGAGGTCGCCGACGAGGTACTCGCCGTTCGGGCTGAGCGCCATGGCGTCGATGTCCAGATGCAGTTTTTGGGAACGGCGGGGATCGCGGACGCAGCCGTGGGAATCCTTGTCGGTCTGGGCCTCCGCGCTTAGTCGGTCGGAGGGGGCGCTATGGGAACCCTTGTCCTTCTGCGCATCCGCGCCATGTCGGCCGGAAAAGGCCCCCGTGAACACGAAGACGAGCGCACCCACGACGAGCGTCATGACCGCACCGATCACCCACTGGTAGCGACGGGACGGTTCCGTCCTGGCTTGCTCTTCTTGTTCCATGTCAATCGGATGCGCGCCCGTCGCCTCGAGTTCCTCCGCGCCCGTGGCACGTTTGGACGCCACGAGGCAGGGCGACCGGGCTCGGCGGCGGCCCTGGGCCGCCGCCAAACCCGGGGTTACCAGGCCACCATGAGTTGTTGGAGGCCGAAGCCGATGATGTTGCGCGGCATCGCCTCGGGTGGCTCGGCGAAGCGGAGGGTCGGGATGCGCTCGAACAGCGAGGCGAAACCGATCTCCAGTTCGGCGCGGGCCAGGCTCTGGCCGAGGCACTGGTGGACGCCGTGGCCGAAGCCGACGTGGCCGCGCACGAAGCGCCGCACGTCGAGTTCGTCGGGGCGGTCGATGAGGCCGGGGTCGAGGTTGGCCGAGGCGGTGGAGACCATGATGCCGGAGTCGGCGGGGATGACGTGCCCGTCGATCTCGATGTCCCTTGTGGCGACTCGCGGCAGCCCGGGCACCATGGACACGTAGCGCATCAGCTCCTCGACCGCGCCGGGCATCAGCTCGGGGTCGGCCTGGAGGGCGGCCAGCTGGTCGGGGTGCTCCAGGAGCGCGGCGGTGCCGAGGGTGAGCATGTTCGCCGTGGTGTCGTGGCCCGCGATCAGCAGCACCAGCGCGAAGGAGACGATCTCGGCCTCGGTGGTCTCGCCGCTGGCCAGTCGGGTCCCGATCAGGTCGTCCAGCAGTCCGTCGCCGGGCTCGGCCTTCTTGGCCTCCACCAGCCTGGCGAGGTAGTCGTGCAGCTCGACCAGCGCCGCGCCGCCGCGTTCCTGGTCCAGGCGCAGCCGGGACTTCTCCTCGAAGAACTTGTGGTCGGCGTAGGGAACCCCCAGCAGCTCGCAGATCACGATGGACGGGATCGGCAGCGCGAAGTTCTCCATCAGGTCGATCGGGGCGCCGGCGTCCAGCATCGCGTCGATGCGTTCGTCCACGACGGTCTGGATCCCGGGGCGCAGCTTGTTGATGCGCTTCAAGGAGAAGCTCGGGATGAGCATGCGGCGCTGCCGACTGTGCTCGGGCCCCTCCACGCCGATCAGCGCCTCGCCCAGCGAGGCCCGCTGCCTCATGGACTCGGGGTCCTTGGGCAGCGCGACCCGCAGCGGGCTGTTGGGGTGGCGGCGGTCGCTGGACAGCTCTTCGTTGGCCAGCGCCTGCCTCACCTGGTCGTAGCCGCTGACCACCCAGGCCTCGCGCCCGTCGGGCAGCTGCGCCTTGAAGACCGTGCCGTGCTCGCGCAGCGCGGCGGCCTCGGTGGGGGCTCGATAGGGGCACTTCCGTACCGGTATCTGGGGTAGATCATTGTTGACTGTTGTCTTGGTGTCGTTCATGAAAACCTCCCATAAGACACGGTCCGTGTCTAATACTGGAACCATAACCCGCTCGACTAAGAAACGCAACGTATCTACAAATCGGAGAAGCGATGACGGCCCAGCCCTCGACGCCCGATCCGCGGCCCCGACGCCGCGGCGAGGAGCTCGAAACCGCCATTTTGGACGCCGCCTGGGAGGTGCTGACCGAGGTGGGCTACGCCAAGATCACCATCGAGGCGGTCGCCGCCCGCGCGGGCACCAGCAAGCCCGTGATCTACCGACGCTGGCCCAACCGCGCCGCCCTCATGTTCGCCGCCCGCGTGCATCGCACCCCCCGCGTGCCCCGGCCCCGCGACACCGGTTCCCTGCGCGGCGACCTGCTGGCCTGGATAGGCGCGACCATGCACCGCCACGAGGGCACCACCCGCGACGTCATCGCCGGGCTGGTCGCCGACGCCTTCCGCGACCCCGAGGTGTTCGCCGAGCTGCGGGCCCAACTGCGCAAGTCCGCGCTGGCCGCGCAGGTGCGGATCATCGCCGAACGCGCCGAGGCCCGCGGCGAGATACTCACCGCGGACCTTCCCGAACGCGTGCTGCGGCTGCCCGTCGACCTGCTGCGCAACGAGACGATCCTCTATGGACGCGAGATCACCGGCGAGGTCCTCGAGGGCATCGTGGACGAGGTGGTGATCCCCGTCCTCACGGCGCCGCGCCCCTGAGGCGCCCGGGCGCGGCACCCCGCCGACCGACGATTGCCGAAACCCCTGCGGCTCAGCGGAAACGCGCGTAGCACAGCGCGGCGGCGCCGATCACCAGCGGCACCAGCAGCGTCCAGCCCAGCGACACCAGCACCACGCAGGTGAGCACGGTGGACACCGCCGCCAGCGTCTTGGCCAGCCGCCCGGGCAGCAGCCTGACGCCGCAGGCGGTTCCCACCACCGACACCGCCGCCAGGCACCCCGAGGCGAGGCGCATCAGGGTGTCGAGGTCCAGCCGCCAGATCGAGGCGACGGTGGTGGTGACCAGGGCGAGCCCGGCCAGCAACAGCAGGCTGCGGTGCGGGATGCGACCGGGCTCGTGGCCGCCCGCCAGGACCCTGGGCAGCGCGCCGTCGCGGGCCAGCACAGCGCCGAGCCGCGAGGCGCTGGCGATGAACACGTTCATCACCCCGAGGGTCAGCACCGCCGCGGCCACCGCGGTGACCAGCGGGGCCGCGCCGCCGAGCCCGAAGGCCAGCAGGTCGGTGATGGGCACCGGCGAGGACCCCGCCGCGCCGCCCAGCGCCCCGACCACCACGACGGACAGTCCGATGTAGATGACCGCGATGATGGCCAGCGTCGTGGCGGTGACGCGCGGCAGCTGGTGCGCCGGGTCGCGGAACTCCCCCGACAGGTGGGCCACGGCCTCGCCGCCGGCGAAACCGAAGTACAGCACCGCCACCGCCGCGAGTATCCCGCCGACGCCGTGCGGCGCGAAGGGCGTGAAGTTCGCGGCGTGCAGGTGCGGCGACGCCACGGCCACCGCCGTCACCAGCAGGATGATCAGCAGCGCCATCAGCAACATCTGCGCGCCGCCCGACAGCCGCAGCCCCAGGTGGTTGAGGCCGAAGGCGGCCACGACGAAGCCCAGGGCGATCGCCACCGTCGCGCCGTGCCCCAGCCGCCAGGGGCTGGCGACGTACTCCGCGCCGACGAAGGCGGCCGCGGGGGTGCCCACGGGGATCAGGAAGTAGAACCACCACCCGACGACCACACTGGAGCGCTGGCCGAAGGCCCGTTTCGCGAACGCCGACATCCCGCCGGCCCCGGGGTACCGGGCGCCGAGCGCGGCGAAGGTGAACGACACCGGCACGCTCAACAGCAGCAACCCGACCCACGCCACGATGGACGCCGGTCCCGCGGCGTGGGCGGCCAGCCGCGGCAGGGCCAGCACGCCGGGCCCCAGCACCGATCCGAGGAACAACGCGGTGCCCCGCCCCAGGCCGAGTGAGCCGTGGGTCGTGGTCGCGGGGGGTGCTTCGATGATGGGTGTGCTCATGGGAATGAAGATTAGGCACCCGATCAGACACTTGACCGTCCGATCGATCGGATGACCGAATTTTCTACTAACATTCGAGATGTGGATGAACTTGATACGGAGATAGTGCGACTTGTCCAAACGGATGCTCGGCAGTCCAACCGCGAGCTCGCGCGGCAGCTCGGCATCGCGCCGTCCACCTGTCTCGAACGCGTCAAGTCCCTGACCCGACGCGGCGTGATCCGCGGCTACCACGCCGAGATCGACCTCAACGCGCTGCACCGCTACGAGCAGGCGCTGGTGTCGGTGCAGCTGAGCCGCCACGGCCGCCCGTTCTACGAGGCCCTGAAGAAGGACGTGGCGCGCTGGCCGGAGGTGCTCGCGCAGTACGTGGTCTCCGGCGAGCACGACGTGGTGCTGCACGTCGCGGTGCAGAACTCCGAGCGGCTGCATTCGTTCCTGGTCGACCGCCTCGCCACCCGCCCCGAGGTGGCGCGCTTCCAGACCCAGCTGATCTTCCAGAGCGCCAAGGTCGACGTCATCAGCCAATTGCCCGAGGCCGCCTGATCCTGCACGGTGGAACAATCGTCCACCGTGGTGATATTCGAGCACGAGCTGCCGACGCCCGGCGGCCTGCGGCGCGGCCCCGGCCGCGCGATCCGTTGGTGCGCGGCCGTTCCGCTGCTGCTCATCGCGTTCGTGGGCGCGCCGTTGCTGGTGCTGGCGGAGCTGGAGTGGGCGTCGTACCTGGCGGTGGACAAGCTCTACGGCGCCGCCACCTGGGTGCCCGACGCCGGCGAGCTGCTGGTGCTGGGCCAGGTCCTCGGCGTGCTGTACACGGTCATCCTGGTGCTGTTGATCATCCTGCGGCACTCGCCGCGGACGTGGCCCAAGCTGGCCCTGATAGCCACCGTGCCGATCAGCCTCGGCACCCTCGTCACCTACGACGACTTCCCGTCGGAGAACCCGCCCAGCGCCTTCGAACGGTTCGTCGTCGGCACCCCGTTTCTCACCGGGGCCGTCGCCATCGCGATCGGCCTGGCCGCGTCCTACGCCGCCGCGCGGATTCTCACCAGCCCGCTGGCCCTCGACGTGGTGAACGGCAAGCTCGACCTCACCATTCGCTTGCGCGGCAAGGGAAGGCTCCGCATTCGCCACGACCGCCTGATGCTCGACAAGCTGCGCTTCCCCGGCGGCGCGCCCCGCCAGGGACCGCCCAAGTACTCCACGCGCGTCACGCAACTGGGCATCGACCTGCGCGACGTCCACAAGGTTGAAACGGGGCAGTTCGATTCCGCCACCGAGTACGCGCATCCCAACGGCGCCACCCAGCCGCTGTCCCCCGGCCCCGGCCTGCGCGTCGTGGGCACCCATCAGCAGTGGCTGCTGCCGCTCGACGATCCCGAGGCCGTGTCCGCCGCCATCAACCGCCGCATCGCCACCGCCCCCGCCGCGCGCTCCATGTGGGTCGCGGGCGCCTACGCCTACATGCTCATCGGCATCATCGGCGTGGCGGGCGCGATCGTCGCGGTCGTCACCACGTTCACCCAGGCCAAACCCAGCTACCTGCTCGGCGCGTTGTTCTACGCGGCCATCGGTTTCGGGGGCCTGGCGGCCTACTCCAAGTCCGCGCGCAAGATCCGAAAGATGCAGGACGAACCGGCGGGCGGGCACCACGGGCGCCTCGACGACCCCCCTCCCACCTGGCACGCCACCGTCTGACGGCACCTATGCTGGCGGCGGCCGATCGACAGGAGCGCCGACGATGCGAATCTTGCTGCCGCCGTCCGAGGGCAAGACCGCTCCCTCCCATGGCGACCCCACCGACGTCGACGCGCTGTTCGCCCCCGAGCTGGCCGCCGCCCGCCGCAGGGTCGCCACGTCCCTGGGCCGTCTGTCCCGGATGGACCCCGACAGGGCGGTTCGGGTCCTCAAGCTGGGCAAGAAACTCCACCACTACCTGGACGTGAACGCGCGGCTGATGAAGGCCCCCGCCGCCCCCGCCGCGTCCGTCTACAGTGGTGTACTGTACGACGCCCTGCGCCTGGGCGAGCTCGACCCCCACGCCCGCGACCGCGCCCGCCGGCGCCTGCTCGTCTTCTCGGGCCTGTGGGGCGTGCTGGGCATCGACGACCCCATCCCCGACTACCGCTGCCCCGCGGGCGCCAGCCTCCCCGGCCTCCACAAGACCAAAACCCTTGCCCTGACGACGTTCTGGCGCACCCACCTCGATAAGAGACTCCCCGCCCATGTGGACGGGGAGTTCATCCTGGACCTGCGCTCGCAGGACTACCGCGCGATGTGGGAGCCGCCCGGCGCCAGCGCCACGGTCAGCGTCTTCCACGAGCAGACCGCGGGCGGCGAGACCACCCGCTCCGTGGTGAACCACTTCAACAAGGCCACCAAGGGCCGCATGGTCGCCGACCTGCTCGGCGACGGCGGCGAGCCCGCGTCCGTCACCGAGTTGATCGAGGCGTTGCGGGACTTGAAATACCGCGTCGAACAGACCGGCGACCCGCGACGCCTCGACATCGTCGTCACCCAGCTGTGACCGCCTCCAACAGGTCGCGGTTGAGCCGTTCGGGATGCGTGAGGTACAGCCCGTGCGGCGCGTTCTCATACACCCTCAGTTCGCTGTGGGGCAACAGTTTCGCCACCCGCTCCGCGGTGAACTCCAGCGGGTTGGAGGCGTCGTGGTCGCCGTGAATGATCAGCGTCGGCACCTCGATGCCGCCCAGCTCGGCGCGGAAGTCGGTCTCGACCACCGCGCGGTTGGTCTCCACGAGCGCGTGCAGCGAGGCGTCCACCATGGCGTTCAGCGTCCAGAACCGCACCGCGTCGGACACCTCGCATCCCGGCAACCCCTCGCCGAAGTAGGGACCCTCGTTGTCCCGCAACCAGCCACTGAAGTCCTGCCGCCACGCCGACCGCATCCGCTCGGCGTCCTCCTTGGCGACGCCGTCGGCATTGTCGGGCGTCGCCATCAGGAACGGCAGCGCCGCCCCCAACAGCACGACCTTGCGCACCCGCGCGCCGCCCTGCCGGGCGAGGTAGCGAACGATTTCGCCGCACCCCATCGAGTGCCCGATCAGGGTCAACTCGCCGAGGTCCAGGTGCGCGATCACGTCGGCCAGGTCGTCGGCGAGGGTGTCGTAGTCGTAGCCCTCGCCGGGGTCGTCCGAGCGCCCGTGACCGCGCCGGTCGTAGGCGACGACCCGCGACCCGTTCGCTACCAGGTGCGCCATCTGCCCCTGGAACTGGCCGCTGTTGAGGCCCCAGGACGAGCAGAACAGGACGGGCCGTCCGTGGCCCCAGTCACGGTAGAACAGCGAGCTGCCGTCGCGGGTTTCGATGAATGGCATCGTTCTTGCTCCTTCGAGTCGGTTCATGGCTCCCCACATGCTGCTGGCTGCCGCCACGGCACGGTCAACCCCGATTCGGCGACTGAACTCTCCCCCGACGGGAGACCCCACACTGTGAGGCATGGCGATGTTCCTATCCATCGGCGACTTCTCCCGCGCCACCCACATGACCATCAAGACCCTGCGCCACTACCACAAGATCGGCCTCCTCGAACCCGCCGACATCGACCCCCACACCGGCTACCGCCGCTACGCCACCGGCCAGATCCCCGCAGCCCAGGTGATCCGCCGCTTCCGCGCCCTCGACATGCCGCTGGAGGAGATCCAGGCCGTCCTGTCCGCCGACGACCTCGCCACCCGCAACACCCGCATCTCCGCCCACCTGTCCCGCCTGGAGGACGCACTCGGCCGCACCCAACACGCGGTCAACTCGCTGCGCGATCTGTTGTCCCCCAAGGCGATCGAGACCTCGTCCCCGATCGAACACCGCGTCGTCCCCGCCACCGGCGCCGCCGCCATCGACGACACGGTGGACGCCAACGACGCCATGGCCTGGGCCCTGGGCGCCCTCGGCGAGCTCTACGCCTGCCTGTCCGCCCAGAACATCGACCCGTCGGGCACCGCGGGCGGCGTCTTCCACGACGACTTCTTCACCCAACACTGCGGGCGCATGACGATCTTCGTGCCCTGCGCACAACCCGTCCGCGACCTGGGCCGCGTCACCTCGGTGGAGATCCCCGCGGCGGAACTGGCGATCATCCAGCACACCGGACCACACTCCGAGGTCGACCGCAGCTACGGAGCCCTCGCCACCCACGTCACCCGCCACGCCCTCGCGGTGGAGGGCCCGCTGCGCGAGTACTACCTGGTGAACCAGCGCGACACACCCGACACTTCACAGTGGAGGACGGAGATCTGCTGGCCGGTGTTTCAGACGGCGGCGTAGCGAAGCCGTGATCAGCGGCCGCCGGCCCAGGCGGATACCGCCTCGGCCAGCGTTCGATGTACCTCTCTGGCCAACCGATGGGGGTGGCCCCGGGGTTCGACGGGAAAGGCGTCGCGCCGGGTCGCCCAGGCTTCGTCGATGGCGAACCAGTCGATGTCGGGTCGCCGACCCGTGCCCAGCGTCTTGGCCAGCGCGTCGAAGTACGTGCGCCAACGCCTGGCGTACAAACCGGACACCAGCCCCGACAGTTCCCGGTTGGCGTAGTCGTGCAGGTTGCCCTCGTCGCTTTGGGCGCGGTGTCCCCACGCCGTGATGATCGTGCGGGCGTCGTACTCCAGGTCGTCGCCCTCGCCGATGGTGGAGGCGGCGTGACGGGCCCGAGCCAGCCAGGGCCCCAACAGGAATCGGCGATCGCTGGCCAGCAGGCGCTCCAGCAGGTCCAACCAGGACATCCAGGTGTCGGTGAGGGTGGCGAAGGCGTCGGCGTCTCCCGCGTCGTAGGCGGTCTCGATCCGGGGAAGCAGGCCGCGCGACGCGTTGGCCAGGGTTTGGCGGGCGATATCCACCAGGTCGTAGCGGTAGGCGTCGTCGCGCAATGCGGCGTCGACGTCCAACAGCTCCGGCAGGGCGGCGGCGAAGGTCTCGGCGTCGTACCGAATCTGCTTGGGCGACCAGTGCGCCGCGGTGGTCACGTCCAGGCCGGGACGGGCGGCGAACAGGCCGTCGGCGGGCTCGGACGAACCGTCCGATGGCATGCCATAGGCGCTGCGGCGCAACAGGTCCCACCCGGCACGGGCGTGGTCGTCGGTGCCGCCGTAACGGCGATCGGCGTAGTCGCTGAACCACCGACCGAGGTGTATCCGATCGTGCCAGGCCAGCTCGGCGAACAGCTCGAACGCCGCCGGATCGCGCCCACCGGCCTCGGGCATCCACGCGATGCCCGTCAGGGCGCTGCCGGGTTTGGTGCGCCATTCCCGAAACCGCTTCGCCCAGACCCCGGCGTTGGCACCCACAGTGGTCTTTCCGCCGAAGTTGGGAATGGTGCCGAACGCGTACGGGGCCGAACCCCAGTCCTGCTCGCGGTCCAGGTCGTCGTGGCGATCGGACAGGCCATCGACGACGAGCACCCGCGAGGTGTCGATGGCGTCGAGGATTTCGCGGCGCGGGTTGTCCCGCCACCCGAGCATCACCCAGGTCGCGGCGGGGTGGGCGGCGTGCATGGCGTCGAACACCGCCGAGGCCGCCTTGCCCACCGGCACGTCGCCCGGGTCGCCGCCCTCGTGCATCAGGTCCATTTTGAACATGTCGGCGGTGCCGAGCAGCTTCTTCTGGTGCCGATAGAACGCCGCGGCCACCTCCGCGAAGTGCGGACCCGTGGGGTCCAGCCAATCGGGACGGTCGAACCCCAGCCATTCGCCCTGCGGCACGACATGCGCGCCGGGGTTGCGGTCGGCGAAGCCGGGCGGGACCGTGCCGTAGAAGCCCGGCACGATCGGTCTCATGCCCAACCGCGACATGCGACGCAACACCTTGCGGGCCAACCGGACCCGTGCATCCAAAAGCGACTGCGAGATCGCGCTGGGAAACGCCGACATGTTTTCGAGCAGCCACCACGGTTGGTGCGCGGGAAGCGGAATCCACTCGCGCAGTTCGTCGGCGTCGTAACCGAACTCGCCGAACGTCGCCTGGTACACCGCGTCGGCGCCGATGGTCACCAGCACCTCGGTGTACCCGTGCAGCGCCAGCAGATCGAGCTCGCGCTCCCGCTCCGACCAGCCGCGATACGGCCCGGTGTACCCCTCGTGCGTATCGTTGAGCGCCACCCGATGCGGCACCAGCGCGGTCTTGTCGATCCTGCCGTCCACACCGGGCAGCCGACGCGGCAGCCGCGACAGGCTGTCGCCCGGCCAGGAGACATCGACCCCGGCGACATGCTTGAGATACCAGTTCACGCCGGTGAGCTGGGTGGCGGGCGAGCCCGCCTCCACCCGCACGGCACCCCGCGACCCCGACACCACAAAACGATCCACATCGGAGACCACCGACAGCTCGATCTGGTGGTGATGGTCGGGCAGCAGGCGGCGCAACGCATCCCGCGCAGGGCCGTGATCGCCCGCATCGGCGTCGGCGGTGGAACCGGAAGGCGTGGCGGCATCGGCCGCGACAACCGGGGCGAAGGCGGCACCGACCACGCCCGCCACCAGGCTGCGTCGTTTCATCGGGGAACAACCTTCCCGTGCGACGGAACACCTCCCACAGATTGTGGCCCCCGTATCACCGTGATAGAAGGCCGCGCCACGGCAGCAGCGCGACGCGTACCTGAACAACGAGTGTCGACGCAAGTCGCGATCCTCAATGTCGCAGCTCGCGGGTACCGTCCCCACCATGAGTCTGAAGATCGTCAACGTCACGTTCAACACCACGAACCCTCGCGAGCTGTCCGCCTGGTGGGTGGAGGCGTTGGGTGGGACCGTGACCGCGGATTACGAGGAGTTCGTGTTCATGCGGGCGGGAGACATGGGGT
>NZ_DASQPW010000032.1:0-40825 GCF_035643755.1 Stackebrandtia sp.
GATCGCGTGGAACGCCGTCTACGCGGACGCGAAGTTGCCCCTCGAGGGCGACGGCGACGCCGCCTGGATTCGGCGGGGCGGTCGGCTGCTCGGGTTGGTGAGGCGACAGCTCGCGGGCACCCACGAGGTCGTCGTGACCGAGCCGTGGTGGGACTGACGCCGCCGATGCGCCTCAGGCGTCGAGGCGGGCCATGACGGCGTCGATGGTCATCGACATGGCGTGTTCGTACTCGGCCGCCATGGCAACGAGATCCCCATAGGTGGGCCGATCCGCGTCGACAGGGAGGCGCCCGGGCCGCTCATACACGTCGGGCGCGTTACCTAGGGCGGCGAGGGAGGGGCGCATGTCCGCTACGGCGGCATACACCCACGATTTCGGCATGGTCAACTCCGTGCACGACACGCCCCAGTCAAAGGCCGCAGTAGCCCAGGGCGTGACGCACCCGAAGCGCTGGATTGAGACTGAGCCGTGTGACCGGCAGGGCAGGTTGTTGGAGATGTCCCATGCACGGTCCTGCTGAGCATAGCCGCCCAAAGCACCGGCGCGCCGCCACACGCCAAACGTTTCCAACTGTGGCGACGTGGTCGAGTTCCACCTAAGCATCTGCACATCATCCGGATGTCTCGGTCCACCGCAATGCCTAGACAAAGGGGCTACTCCGAATACGGCTGTTCGTACACACTATGAGTGTTGGAGCCTTTGATGAGCATTGTTAAAGGAGATCGCTGTAATGTGGTTACTTCGACAACAGCTGGCCGTACAAGGATGTGCTCATGCCAATCGAGACAATCGCCATAGATGATGCCCAAGCCGCGAAGATCCTCACTCTGCGCGAGGGGCACTTCTCGGACATGAAGGCAAAAGCCGTCAGACCAGCTAAACTGACAAAGGCGCTATCGGCGTTCGCCAATGCGGATGGCGGCGAGCTCTATGTTGGCATAGATGAGGATGACGGCAGGTTCTCGTGGAATGGCTTCACCGACGAAGAAGCTGCGAACGGTCACCTTCAGGTATTTGAGCAAATTTTCCCACTCGGCGACGGTTTTAGGTACGAGTTTCTATCGAATGATCCGAGCTCTGGGCTGGTTCTTCACGTGCTCATTCTCCGTTCTGGCTCGATTCGGAAAGCCAGTGACGGTAATGTGTATGTCAGGCGCGGCGCAGCATCACAGCTTCTAACGACCGACGCACAACTTCACCAGCTAGAGCGAGACAAAGGGATAACCACTTTCGAGGCCGAGACCGTTAATACTGCAGCGGAGACAATAACGAACTCAGTCACGACCATCGAGTTTATGCTCGGTCTCTTCCCCCTCTCTGATCCTGAGCGCTGGATGCAGATGCAGCGCGTGATCGTGTCAGGCAAACCCACCGTGGCAGGACTCCTCCTCTACTCGGACTTGCCACAAGCTGACCTTCCAAAGCGGTCATCAGTCAAACTTTACAGATACAAGACCGCCGAAGCTGAAGGCCGTCGTGAGACACTAGGCGGCCAGCCGCTTACGATCGAAGGCCCTCTATACCACCAGATCCGAGATTCGGTGCATTTGACGACGGAACTGGTCGAGTCGATTAGCAAGTTGGACGCCGCAGGGCTCGCATCGATATCCTATCCGCAAGAGGCACTACATGAGATCATTACCAATGCACTCATTCATCGTGACTATGGTATCGCCGACGATGTCCATATACGAGTTTTTGACAATCGAATCGAAGTCGAGAGTCCAGGGCGGCTCCCAGGCCACGTGTCTCCGGACAATATTCTAGATGAACGATTTGCACGAAACGGAAATATTGTACGCTTGATCAATAAGTTCCCAGATGCCCCAAACAAAGATGTAGGCGAGGGCCTCAACACCGCCTTTAATGCTATGAAGAAGCTCCAGCTCAAAGATCCAGTGATTACTGAGCTCGACCACTCGGTGCTCGTGAATATCAGACACGAGAAACTGGCGTCGCCAGAGCAAATGATCGTTGAGTACTTGCAGTCGAACCCTGAAATTACTAATCGCATCGTGCGCGGTTTGACGGGAATCGGATCCGAGAATAAGGTAAAGAGGATATTTCAGAGTCTTATGAAGCGCGGTCAGATTGAGCGGGTTCCTGAGAAAAAGGGGAACCTCACGGCTTACCGGCTTGTTTCGCGAGAATAGCTAAGGCATGCGTGTAAGTTCCTGGGATCATCACCACCCACCGCTGATGTCTAGTGAGATGACCCCGCTATTTGGTGACGCATGACTCCAGAGCGCAATATTTGCTAATGAGAGTCACTTCGCCGTCGACAATCATTCGAGTAGATTTTCTGCCCGATTCTTCGTTATCAGAGATTGTCGTCGCTACTTCGAAATCTCTTTCTAGCGTCTTGGTCAGCAGGAAGCTCTTGTAACGCCTCAGCGTATTCAGCGACAGCGCAGGCAGATGTCGACAGCAAGGATAGATACGACCCACTCCAGATCAATGCGATATGAACTGTCGTCGTGGGCATTCTACCCAGAGATAAATTGACTACGGAAAGTAGCAGAACTCAGCTACAACGCCTAGCGTCCAATGCGTGCCACGATGGAGTCGATGGCCATCGACATGGTGCGTTCGTATTCGTCCGCGGGGTCGAAGTGGGCCAGATAGGACGCCGCGGCGGCGATGGACGGCAGCGTGGATCTCTCCAGCGTGGTCCGATGGTGCTCGTCACCGCCGGTGGCGCCGAAGTCCGTGGTCGTGTTGGCCTCGCGCATCAGCGCTCCGACCAGGGTGGATGTCATCATTCGTAGCATGTGGACGCTCTGTTCGGGCGAGGCACCCGCCTTCCGCAGCACTGACAACACTGCCTCGATCGGGGCCAGCGCCTCCGTTGAGCTGAGCCGGCGGGTGAGGACTAGGGGGGCCGCGTTTGGGTGGGCGAGCGCCTGATCTCGGGAGATGCACGCTATCGCCCATAGGTCGGCCCGGGTGTCGCCGGTGGGCTCGGGGTACGCCAACCTGCCGAGGATGTGTTCGGCCACGGCGTCCAGCAGGCCGTCCTTGCCGTCGACGTGGTTGTAGAGGCTCTTGGCGTCGACGCCGAGCGCGCCCGCCACGGCGCGCATGCTCACCGCGGTGATGCCCCCGCCGTCGATCACCTCCAGGGTCGCCTCCACTATGGAGGTTTTCGACAGCAGGGCGGCGCCCCGGGGTGGACGGCCGCGTCGCGCCGGCGATGGATTCTCACGCTGAGTGCTGGGTTCGGACGGGACCACGGGCCCATCATGCCCGAGCATTGCGTTAAACCACACTGTGGGTATAACCTTTCCGGAACCTTTACCCACAACGTGGGTATCCCGGGTGAGGAGACCGCGGATGTCGCGATTCGACATGCCTGACGCGACCGTGCTGCGCGCCCGGGAAAGGCTCGTCCTCGATCATTTCCGCGACGAGGTCGCCCACGACTGGGATGCCACGCTGTCGACCTTCCCCCACCCCCACTACGAGATCGTCGCGCAAATGACGGTCCACGATGGTGACTGCGCGGTGCGCGGGTACTACCGCGACACCCGCGTCGCCTTTCCCGACCAGCACCACGAACTCATCGCCCTGCGACACAGCCACGACGCCGTGATCGTCGAGTTCTGGCTGCTGGGGACCCACCTCGGTCCGCTCGGGAAGATCCCGCCGACCGGCACCCGGCACCGCACCCGCATGACCGCCTACTTCGTCTTCGACGCGGACGAAAGCCTTGTCGCCGAACGGATCTACTTCGACCAGCTGACCATCCTCAGGCAGCTCATCGCCGGACTCGACAAGCGCAGGCCCCGCCAGCTGCTCACCCTGATCAGGGCCGTGTTCGGGCTGTTGCGCATGGCGGGCCGCGAGCCCGACCCCCGCCTCCTCACCACCACCCCGCCCGATCTCGACGGTTGACCCCGTCCCGCGAACCATCCACAGGAGACACCCCCATGTCTGTGCGAGTGCACCACCTCAACTGCGGCACCATGAGACCCTACGGAGCACCGGACGGCCTGGTGTGTCACGTCCTGCTCCTCGAGACCGACAAAGGACTCGCGCTTGTCGACTGTGGATTCGGCACCCGCGACATCGCCAGCCCCGGCAAGCGCTTCGGCCCGATCCGCTTCTTCGTGCGCCCCGCCTTCGACGCCGCCGAGACCGCCGTCCACCAGATCAAGAGCCTCGGCTTCAAGCCCAGTGACGTCCGCGACGTCGTGCTGACCCACTTCGACGGCGACCACACCGGGGGCCTCGCCGACTTCCCCTGGGCCCGAACCCATCTCACCACGGAAGAGGCCGCCGGGGTGAAGTATCCCGGTACCCTGCTGGAAAAGCAGCGCTACCGGCCCTCCCAGCGCGACCACGACCCGACGCTCGTCATCCACGCACCGTCGGCCGGGGACGTCTGGCGGGGTTTCGCCAACGCCAAGGAACTCACCCAGGTGGCGCCCGGCGTCGTGCTGATCAGCCTGCCGGGCCACACCCGCGGCCACGCCGCCGTCGCCGTCGACGCCGGAGACCACTGGGTCATGCACGTCGGCGACGCCTTCTACCACCACACCCAGCTCGACGGCACCGCGAGACCGCCCGTCTCGCTGCGGATGCTGGAGCGGTCGGTGGCCCTCGACTGGGGACGGGTGAAGGCCAACCACGAACGGCTCACCGAGCTGTGGAACGCGGACGAGCCGGACCTGATGCTCGTCAACGCCCACGACCCCACGTTGTTTCGCCGGGCGCGATCCCGCGAGACGGCGTGACCTCAGTGGAGGGTCGTCACGGCTGCGTCTCGGCCTCGGTCGGCGCCTGTGGGCGGGGCGGGCGGGTCAGCAGCGGCAGCGCGATCGCGACGAACGCCATGGCCGCGATCGTGTAGAACGCCGCCGTGTAGCTGGTTCCCGAGATCAGGTTGGCGACGACCAGCGGTCCGATCACGCCGCCGATGCTCCAGCCGATGATCATCAGGCCGTAGATGGCCCCGGCGTTTCGCAGGCCGAAGAAGTCCCCCGCCGTGGCGGGCATGGCGCCGAATCCGCCGCCGTAACACAGGTAGACCAGCGCGCCCAGAACGGCGAACAGCACCGGCGAGGCGGCGTGCGGCAGGATCACGAAACACACGGCCTGGATCGCGAGCATCACGGCGAACGCGGTGGTGCGCCCGGTCAGCCCCGACATCCAGCCCCAGAAGATCCGGCCGCCCCCGTTGAACAGCCCCATCACGCCGGTGAACGTGGCCGCCGCCGCGGTGCTGTAACCCGCTATGTCGGTGGCGGCGGAGGTGGCCACCGAGATCAGGCCGATGCCGGCGGTGACGTTGAGCGTCAGGATCGCCGTCAGCAGATACCACTGTGGAGTGCGCAGCGCCTCCCCCTGTCCGTACTCGCGCGTGGTCGCGACGACCCGCCCGGTGGTGGGGGCGCTCCAGCCGGGAACCCGGTAGCCCTCGGGCGGGTTGCGGAAGAAGGACGCGCCCACCACGGTCATCACCAGGTACGCCACGCCGAGCCACAGGAAGGCCCTGGTGGGCACCTTCGGGTAGATCTCCACCAGGCTCTGGGCGACCGGGGAGGTCAGCACGGCGCCGAACCCGAACCCCCCGACCGCGATGCCGGTGATCAGGCCGCGCTTGTCCGGGAACCATTTCTGAAGCATCGCCACCGGGACGATATAGCCCAGCCCCATGCCGAAACCGGCGATCACGCCGTACCCCAGCACCAGCAGCCACAGTTGATCGCTGTCGACGGCGAACCCGGCCAGCAGGACGCCGGCCGCGTAGACGACGCCACCGGTCAGGGCGACGACGCGCGGTCCCTTGACGTCCTGGACGCGCCCGCCGATGTAGGTGCCGAGAAAGATCATCGCGATCGTCACCGAGAACGGAAGCGCCGCTTGGGATTTGCTCAGCGCGAAAGCCGAGTCCTCGCTTTGTAGGGCCCGGGAGAAGGTGCTCCACGCGTACACCGCGCCCAGCGCCAGTTGCAGAAGCACTCCCGCCGCGGCCAGCCACCACCGGCCTCGGGTCGGGTTGTCACCAGAAGACGTAGCCATACCTTGGAATACCGCATTTCGGGCCCCGGGTCAACCAATAGACATTGATTTTCTTCGATGGATTCCGCGCGGGGCGAATGCCCAAATCTGAAATGCCCATACCGGCCATAAAGGTTGCGGCGCAAGCGCTTTCGTCCGGTGCTCAAAGGCTGTAAATTGAGCCACCCAAAATACGCTCTATGAAGGGTATTCACGCCACGATGGACGACAGCAAGCGCAAGTCACACAAGGGTCTGCTGGGCCGGCCGATGAAGCGGTCGACCTTCTTGAAGACGGCGGCCGGAGTGGTCGCCGGGGGTGTCGCCCTGGGCGGCTCCGCGTGGGCTTACGCCGCGACCCGGGACGGCGGCGCCAAGCCCAAGGGACAACCGACGGTCACCCACGTCGCCGACCTCACCGGCCAGGGCCACACCGATCAGTTCAAGGTCAACGGCACTGACCTTGGCATTCCGGCGACCGCGCCGGACAACAGCTGCCTGTTCGTCTTCGGCGACAGCTACGTCGGCCCCGGCCCCAACGAGAACGACGAGAACTGGCGCGCCCCCATCGGGCTGATCGGGGACGTCTCCGACCTCAACGGCGGCGTCAAGTGGACCGGCGCCATCGCCGACGACTCCGGCGCCGCCCGCCAGTTCTGGGACTACCAGCACAACAACGACGAGTTCTCCACGGTGCTGCCCGGCGACATCATCACCATCGGCGACACCATGTACCTCCACGTCCGGGTCCACAAGGGCCTCGACACGGTGGTGCGCACCGAGATCTGGAGCTCCACCGACAACGGCCACACCTGGAACAAGACCCCCGCCGAGTGGGCCGGCGACGTCCACAACGGCTGGATGCAGCAGGTGACCTGGGCGCTGGGCGACGACAACAAGGTCTACGTGCTGTCGGACCGCTTCATCCGCGACGACGGCTTCATCATGCACCGCGTCGACGCCGACAAGATCACCGATTCCACCGCCTACGAGTGGTGGGGCTGGGACGACTCGGCCAAGAAGTGGGGCTGGGGCATCGCCACCCCGGGTCTGATCTGGACCAAGCAGGCCGGCGAGCTGTGCCTGCGCCGCATCGACAACAAGTGGGTGCTGACCTTCTTCAACAAGGCCGACTACAGCATCGACGCCCTGCTGTTCGACAACCCCACCGACGATCTGTCCAAGGTAGAGCACCACCAGCTGATCCTCGGCAACAACTGGGGCGACCCCCAGGACGACAACCACCTGGCCCAGCTGTACGGCGGCTACATCATCCCCGGCTCGACCCTCAACGACCTCCACCTGACGGCGAGCCAGTGGAAGACCGACGACAACTCGATCTACCGCGTGGCGCAATACCGCGTGCAGGGCCTGGGCGGCTAAAAGCCCCGAAAGCGTTGGGCCACGGGGCATGCCCCGTGGCCCAACGGCGTGCGTGAAGAGTCATTCAGATGCGCTGTCGGCTGGCGTGGTTGCGCTGTGCCATCGCTGAAGCAGGTCGTCACGTTGATAGTCGCGCAGTAGTTTTGTCACCCAACGAGCCAGGAGGTCCTTTCCGGATTCATCCATTGTGGCGACAAAGTCATCGATCACCGCGCCAGGGGTATCCGGTTCATCACGCACGGGTTCCTCGACGAACGCGGGACCGTGAAGCTGTGAGCGCAACTGCGTGAAGGTATCGGCGACGGCGGGCAGTTTCTCGACCTGGTTGATGTTTCTGTTGAACCACCATGCGGTAGCGCGATGCGGGTCCGACAACAGGTTGCCGAAGTAGCTGATCGAGTGTTCATCCATTTCGGTACTGAGCTTCCCCAAGCGCCGTATCCGCATCGCGTCCTCATACCGTGCCAGCACCGCGACATCATCCTCATTGGCCGTCACCTCCAGACAGCTGGCGCTCGATGCGACTCCGGAATCATTGATGCGGACGCATTTGTGCAACGTCAGTTCCAACTCGTTTCGCAACTCATCCGCCTGCAAAACACTGAACCGCTCGGCGACCGCCTGCGCCCGCAGGCGCAACCCGTGCATTCCGATGCGCGTGGCATCCGTGTCGGGTGCCGGGGTTCCATCGGTGACAACGGTCATTCGCAAACGGGCAGTGAACTTGAGATAGTCGTCGCGGCTGTTCAACACCATGGTGATCTCGACGGTCGGAGCCTCGTAGACATGCCAGTCACTGCGGGCGGGCGGAGGCATGACATCGATGGGCGCCTTCGGCCCAAACGACAACTTCCGGGCCAATCGGGCCAGCCAGCATCGCCGCCGCGGACCTGCCGCTTGATCGGTCATACCGCGGACTCCAACTCTTCAAGCTGGGTGTAGATCTGGGCGCGTAGTTGGTCGATGCGCGGGGCCGTTTCCTCCGTGATGACGAGCTTCGGGCGCAGCGCATAAGACAGCACCCCGATGTTGCGCAGGCTGGAACCCACCGCGCTGGGCAGCAATGCGGCCATCGCGTCGCCATACTCTGGCCGGGCTCGTTCGGCCAGTTCCATCCAGGCCGCGACCATGACCGCCACATCCGTGGGTGGCATGGTTTCGTAGGCCTTGGTCCACAACGCCGTAGTGGCGGAGGTCAGCAGCGGTACCTTGCCCAAACCGCGACCAAGACTGCCGGGGTCCAACGCCTCCAACACGCTGGCGTACGCCCGCGCCAACACGAACATCTGGCCGGGGCGTTCCGCGTTCAGCCAGCCGTTCAGGTACCGGTGCAGCGTGGGTAGTTCCACGCCGTCGGCGATCTTGACGATCGCCCGCACCACCTCGTCACGAACCACGGGATCTTGGCTGGCGGCGATGTGACGCAGCCGGGTGAGGGCATTGCGGGGATAGGCGACACCGAAACCGGTGCCGCACACCTGCGCCACGGTAATCAGGAGATCGGGGTTCCTCCGGTCATACACCCAGGACCACAGCTGGGCGCGCACCTTGGCTCCGACGCGATCGTCCATCGCGCAGTCGGTGAGGACACGCACCGCCAGTGAACGGCGGGTGCGGTCGATCGACACTCGCCGCCGCCGCTTCGCCGCGTTGTCGTCACCAGCCGGCTTCAGAGACTGCGACCAGCGGGCGGCAATCTGGGTGGCGACCTTGTGATCCACTCGCACCCCCAACTGGACCACGCTGTCGGCGAGCCGATTCAGGTCCTTTGTGGTGTACATGGAAGCGTTGTGGGGCAATATCCGCAGCCAGGTCTTGAGCGACTCCCGCAGCGGACGGTACCCTCGCCACACGTGCGGCAACACGGCGTCGGCGAAGTCGGCGTTGTCGAAGGTCACGTTCGCCGCGTCAAACGAGACCGGCCCTTCCAATTGGGACAACTGGTGCTCCGCGCTGGCCTCCTCGAGGGGATGCACCGGCGGCAGCTGGTATTTGGTGACCTTGATCAGTTGACGCGCGGCGAACACGACCGCGGTCGGGTCGGCACCCTGTAGGACGGCCGCCGCCAGCAACAGGCAACGACGAAAGGCGTCGATGTCCACGTCTAGCTGCCTTGCCAGGACTTCCGACCAGTCCGTTCGCGCCGAGTTCAGGCCCCGCAGCACGGTGGCGAGATCCGCACCGCGCTGTCTGGCCGCATTGGCCTGCGTCGCCAGAGCCACGGCGTCGGCAGGCCAGCATTTGTCCAATGTGGCGCTCAGGGTGGGAGCGGCGAGCATCCGCTCGGCATCCTCGGATCCGAAAGTGTCGCTCAGGTGCGCCTTGAACACCAGTCTCCCGTCGGGAGGTACAAGGGAGTACACCCGATGCGGAACGGCGTTTCTCAGCTGGTCCTCGTATTCCTTGGGGTAGCTGACCACCAGATAGGACTTGGTCTCTTCGAGTTTGCGCCCGACGTTACCCAGGTCATTGAGCGTTTCGTCCAGGGTCCCGCTATCGACCATCACCAAGTCAGCGAAGTACGTGGTGGACTTCTCTTCCCGATCCAGTACCTCAAGGAGCTTTTCCTCGTCGTCCAGCAGCAGCTTGTGCACCGAGCGATCCTCCAAGGGAATCGTGTGATCCGTGGTGAGCCGCGACAGGATCCACTGGGCCGCGGTGTTTCGGCCGCACCTGCCACCGGACTCCCCGAGATTGGGACAGGTCATGACCAACAACCGGTCCGACTTCAGCCTCCCCAGCATCCCGGCCAGGCCAGGCGGTGGAACCGCGGACGCCACTCGTTGCGCCACGGCGGCAGGATCCACCACGCGAACCCGGTTCCTGGTCATCAACGAATTCAGCTCGGCGATGGGGTACATGAGGGTGGTGGCCTTGATGTGTTGCGTGACGTCTTGGGCGTATGTCACGACGCTGTGCTTGTTGAGGTCGCGAGTGGACTCATCACCGGGGCTGGGTGGGGTCGGCGAAGGAGCGGGGTCAGCGGGCGGGTCCAACGGCTCGTCAGGTCCGAGCGGATCGACGAGGTCGTCGAGGGAACCGGCGATCGCGGGATTGCGGTTCACTCCGACCACCCCGAGTCGTCAGTCCACGTCGCGCCGCGGCGTCCGCTGTGGTCTCCATTATTGACGTCACCACCCGGCTGCACGATGTCGCGCTTCGCGTTGTTGACGACGCTGTCGCGATTGAGGTCCCGCCCGGCTACATCACCGGCGTTGCGGAATTGGCCCACCGCCCCGGCCGAGCCGCTGAGCTCGCCGACGCTGACCGACTCGTCGCGCACGTCACCGGCCGCGGTGCCCAGCGCCTTGGCCTGCTGGCCGTCGACCCGTTGCGACACCGCGGCGGGCTCGAGTTCTCTCGGCGTGACGGGTTCTTCCCGCCGTTCCTCCGGTGCGCCCAGCAACCCGTGACACAGTAGGTCACCCGATGGCGCGGGCACGTGTACGTATGCCGTGGTCGCGAACTCCTTGTCGGGTAGGGACACCTCGACGGCGACGTACTCGGACTCGCGATGCCAGCCGCGGCGGGCGCGTCTCAGCGTCCAATCCAAGACGGTTCCGGTCACGATCACACCTAGCCGGGTGACGGCCGGATCGGACCGCTCCAGCAAGTCACGCGCCGTCGGGCTGTCGACGAGGCGGTGAGTGTCGATCATCGTCTTACCCACGGGGGAGTTCAGCCGAAGGTCGGTGGCATCTTGGACCGGTCCGACATGCAGCGCCAGCCGCATCCGCATGTCGTGCCCGCCGGCGCGGGCTTCCTCGGTCAACGCCTCATGCAGGGCGTCGAACAGGCGGTCCACCACCAGGGGCAGGGCGATCGGGTCGAAGCCGATCATGTATCCATCGCCGGTTCCGTCCTGAAATCGGCAGCCACTCCAGTAGCGCTCCAGATTTGACTTGATGAACGCCCGGTGCAGAACGTCGACGACAAACACCTGCATGCTGCCCTGGCTGTCGTCGTCGTGCTTGCTGAAACCCTTGGTGTCCACCACCAGCACCGCGGTGGAGTGCTCGGTCGGCTTGGCGGATTCGTGGTCGCGGTTATACATCGCTTGTCTCCGTTCGGATTCGCACCGGCATCGCCGGTCGCCTTTCCAGCCTGCGGCCACCGGCACGTCGCCCGATGTCCAAATTTGGACGTTCACCCCGGTGTCGTGTCTCACAGCCCAGCCGCTCGCACGATGCTCCGCAGCCCGGCGGGATCGAGGACTTCCGTTCCACCATGTTGGACAGTGACCAAGCCGGCCATGCGCCAGCGCGCCAACGGGGAGGTGACCGAACTGCGCACGACTCCGAGGGCATCGGCCATCTCCTCTTGGGACAGTGGAACCAGCATCGGCGTCTTGTGCGAAGGTCCGGCCACTTTCACCGCGTACAGCAGTAGCTCCGCCAGCCGGGCCTCCGCCGATGCCCGCGCGGTCTGCCATTGGCGCGGAGCCGTCTCACGCAGCTTTTCCACCATGTAGCGCCGAAACTTCGACTCCAGTCCACCCAGACGAAGCCGGCCGTGGAAGTCCTGGTCCGACAGTCCATACGCGACGCAACGCTCGATCGCCACCACGGAGGCCATCCGCTGTTCGCCAATCCCTCCGGCCAGCTCCCCCAACAGGTCTCCCGGCCCCCGCAGACACAACAGCACCGTATTGCCGTCTTGCCCGACGTACATGACCTTCACGCGGCCCACCGAAAGCAGCCGGACCACGCCGCCCGGCTGCCCCTGGGCGAAAAGGATGTCCCCGCGTTGGAAGGTGTGGCGCACCGCGACGCGAATCAACTCGGTCCACGAGGCGATGCCGACGAATCCCCGAAATCCGCTCAGCGCGACGTCCGCTGGATCCTCCATGTGCGACCGTCCTGGCTCGACGAATGTGGGGTGGCTCGAGCCCAAACGGGCCGAGCACCAATCAGGATGGCCGAGTCGTGGATGGGTCACTGTCGGAGACCCGACAGTGACCCATCCACATTAGATTCGGGGTCAGGCGGCCGGGCGCAGGGTCTGGAGCATTCCGTCCAGGTCGATGGCGAACATGTCGTGGCGGAAGACGTGGCCGCCCGGTCGCTCGTGGGCCTCGTAGGCGGTGCCCGCGGCGTCCAGGGCCGCGCGGAATTCCCGCTGGCCCGCCAGCACCTCGGTCTCGTTGGCCTCGTCGAACAGGTTGATCGGGTCAGGCGAGGTGCCCGCGACCAGGAAGATTCGCTTGTCGGCGTACGCGGTGAGGTGGTGCATCGGGTTGTCGGCGTCGATGCGCTCGTCGTCCCAGGGGACGCCGTAGACCGTGGCGCCGCCCAGGTCGAGGGCGGCCGAGGTCGCGTTGGCCCAGTGGACGACCAGACCCGCGTCCCGGCGCAGACTGGGCGGGCCGGAGTGGGCGCTGACCGAGCAGAACAGGTCGCGGTGCCTGGCGGCGTACTTCAGGGCGCCGAAGCCGCCCATGGAGAAGCCCGCGACCGCGCGGCCCCGGGTGTCGGGGTGGGTGCGGAAGTTGGCGTCGATCCAGGGCAGCAGCTGGTCGATGTGGAAGGTCTCCCAGTTGCGGGGGCCCAGGTTGCTGGACACCGGGTCGCTGTACCAGCCCGTGGAGGCGTCGGGCATCACGACGATGAGGTCGCGGCCCGCGGTGAGCTTTTGGATGTCGTGCTGGGTGTCGAAGGTGCGGAAGTCCTCGTTGCCGCCGTGCAGGAGGTACAGCACCGGGTAACGGGCGTCGCCGTCGTGGTACCCGTCGGGCAGCAGGACGTTCACCGCCGGGTTCCAGCCGATCGCGGTGGTGGAGAAGCGGTAGTAGGACAGCCGACCGTTGATCTCGCCGCTGTCGACGACGGTGAGGCCGTTGCCGTTGTCGGCGGCGCTGGCGGCGCCCGGCCACCAGATGCCCGCGGCCGCGGCCCCTGCGATGGCGGTGGCGCCCGCGATTCCGGCCAGCAGCCGCCGCCGGGTCATGGACGTGAGCCTTGCCGGGTTCTCATTCATGTCACCGACGCTACGAGATGACGCCCCGTGATGGAACCCTTGCGCGGCAGGGATTCCATAAAATCTCCCCAAAACGGGGAGCGCGTCAGTTGGCGTTGCGGCGGCGGCTCCACCAGGTCCGAAACGCCCCCGAGGGGGATTCGGCGTGGGGGCCGTCGCCCAGGGTTGAGGTGGGGCCGGCGATGTGCTGATAGGCGTCTTCGACCCGGGCGGCGAAGTTCACCTCGGACAGGCTCACCCCGTCGGGCCGCGTGACGTCGATGCGCGTCTGCCCGTCCAGACGGGAGACATCCGGGCGCAACTCGAACGCGTCCGCGAATATCTTGATGCGCTCGGTCAGATCGGCGTGTTGACTGTCGTCGATCGTCAAAACACGGCTGATGTGGGTATGGTCCGTGCTCCAGCCGTCGAGCTGTTGCAGGGCGTCTTGTAGCAGATCATCGCCTCGCGTCATCTCACACCTCAAGCGGTCGCGATCGGCCGGGATCGACAGGGTTCTTACCGTCGCGTGGCCGAATCGACGCCGCATCTTTACCTTTGGGTGTCGGCAAGTCTGGCTTGCCGATGCCGGATCTGTCTAGCGCCCCAAAGCCGTTAAATCCGACATTTCGGTTATTGAAGGAAGGTTCTCGCCGCAAGTCTCCGCCCGTGAGACCACTTCTGTCCACTCGGACGAGGGGTGGCGAACCGAACGGTGGTCCCCGCCCCGTCCGTCCGATGATCATTCATAGTGGACGGTTAAGCGAGGGCTCACCAACGGGTAACGGAGACGAAAATGACAGGCGTCATGTCGCCTCCGGGCGTTACGTTAAGAGCGTGAGCTCCCATCCCCCCGATTCTCCCCCGCGCCGCCGTGCCTTGAAGAGTCTGTGGCGGCTGCGACACTACCTGCGCCCCTATCGCGCCCGCATGACCGCGATGCTCGTGTTCGCCCTGGCGTCCACCGCGGCCTCGGTCACCGTGCCCCGGCTGATCCAGCACGTCATCGACGGCCCCATCGCCCACCGCGACACCTCGGGCCTGTGGCTGCTGGGCGTCGTCGTGGCGCTGTTCGGTCTCGCCGAGGCCATCACCGTGTGGCTGCGCCGCTTCATCCAGGCCAAGGTGGCGCTCAGCCTGGAGGCGGACATCCGCTCCGACCTGTACGCCCACATGCAGCGGCTGCACGCGGGCTTCCACGACCGGTGGCAGACCGGCCAGCTGCTGGCCCGTGCCACCTCCGATCTCGGCTCGATGCGGCGGTTCCTCGCCTGGGGACTGATCTTCGGCGTCACCAGCATCCTGACCTACGTCGTCGTCGTCATCCAGCTCATCACGCTGCACTGGCAACTGGGCCTGGTGGTGGCGGCCTCGGCGGTGCCGCTGTTCGTCGTGTGCCGCAACTTCGCCCGCGACTACATCCGGGCCTCGCGCCAGATGCAGGACCAGCAGGGCGAGGTCGCCGACCTCGCCGAGCAGGCCGCCCAGGGCATCCGGGTCATCAAGGCCTTCGGGCGGGCCCCGCACGTGCAGCGCAACTTCGACGCCGAGGCCGAGCGGCTGCGCGTGATCTCGACCGAGCGGATGAACGTGTCGGCGCGCGCCCTGTCCAAGTTCAACCTGATCCCCAACGCCACGCTCGCGGTGATCCTGGTGGGCGGCGCGATCGCCGTGGCAGACCACAGCCTCACCATCGGCGCGCTGGTGGCCTTCGTGACCCTGGAGCTCATGCTGCTGTGGCCGATCGAGGCGCTGGGCTGGATCATCGCCAACGGCAACGAGGCCATGACCGCCGCCGACCGGATCCAGGACGTCTTCGACACCGAGCCCAACATCGTGGACCGCGACGGCGCCGAGCCGATGGCCCGCGAGACGACCCGCGGCCACGTGCGCTTCGAGGGCGTGTCCTTCGGCTACGACGGCGTCGACGCGCCGGTGCTCGAGGGCGTGAACCTGGAGATCCGGCCCGGCGAGACCGTCGCCATCGCCGGGGCCACCGGCAGCGGAAAGACCACCCTGGTGTCGCTGGTCCCCCGGCTGTATGACGTCGGCGCCGGGCGCATCACCATCGACGGCGTCGACATCCGCGACATCACCCTCGACAGCCTGCGCGCCGTCGTGGCCACCGCCTTCGAGGACCCGACGCTGTTTTCCATGAGCGTCAGGGAGAACCTCACCCTCGGCCGCGCCGACGCCACGGAGGAGGACGTCGCCGAGGCGCTGCGGGTCGCCCAGGCCGAGTTCGTCCACGACCTTCCGTACGGGCTGGACACCCGGGTCGGCGAGCAGGGCCTGTCCCTGTCGGGCGGCCAGCGCCAGCGCCTCGCCCTGGCCCGCGCGGTCCTGGTGAGGCCCGCCGTGCTGGTGCTGGACGACCCGCTGTCCGCCCTGGACGTCCACACCGAGGAGCTGGTGGAGCGCGCCCTGCGGCAGGTCCTCACGGGCACCACCGCGCTGCTGGTGGTGCACCGTCCGTCCACCGTGGCCCTGGCCGACAGGGTGGCGCTGATCGCCGACGGCAGGATCGCGGCCTTCGGCACCCACAGCGAACTGTTGCACGGCACCCCGGCCTACGCCGAGGTGCTGTCCGCCGAATCGGAGGACGTCACCACATGACCACCACGACCACCAGCCGGGCCGAGCAGTCCTGGCGCGGCAGGGCCGAATCCAGCGACGCCGACCGCACCTCCGCCGAGGCCACCGACGCCGCGGCCATCAAGGAGCTGCGGGTGCGCAGCCAGGCGCTGCTGCGGTCGCTGCTGCGCCCGCATCGCACCAAGATCGTGTGGATCATCGTCCTGCTGCTGTTGATGTGCGGCACCAACCTGGCCGGGCCGTACCTGGTGCAGCTGGGCATCGACTCCGGCATTCCGCCGCTGCTCAAGCACGCCGACTACGGCGTCATCATGTGGGTCGGCGTCGCCTACGCCGTCGTGACCCTTGTGGACTATGGAGCGACGTACGGGGACATCACCCTGACCGGCCAGGTCAGCCAGGACCTGCTGTTCGACCTGCGCCGGCGGGTCTTCGGCCACTTCAACCGGCTGTCGGTGGGCTTCCACGAGCGCTTCACCTCCGGCCGCGTGGTGGCCCGGATGACCTCCGACATGGACGCGATCCGCGAACTGTCCGACAACGGCGTCCACGACCTCGTGCTGTCGGCGCTCAACGTCGTGGCGATCACCGCGATCATGCTGTGGATGGACACCCAGCTGGCCCTGGTGGCGCTGGTGTCGTTCCCGGTGATGGCGGTGCTGGCCAACTGGTTCCGCCGCTACTCCACCGTGGTGTACCGCCGCACCCGCGAGACCATCGCCCTGGTGATCGTCTACTTCGTCGAGTCGATGAGCGGGGTGCGCGCGGTGCAGGCGTACCGCCGCGAGCCCCGCAACCAGTCCATCTTCAATGGACTCAACGACGACAACCGGGTCGCCAACACCCGCGGTCAGCGCGCCTCGGCCCTGTTCGCCGCCAGCACCAAGGGCGTGGGCAACGTCTGCATCGCCGTGGTGCTGATGGTCGGCGGGTACCTGGTCATCACGCGCCAGACCCAGATCGGCGTGCTGGCCGCTTTCATCCTGTACCTGCGGCGCTTCTACGAGCCGATGCAGGACCTCACCATGTTCTACAACACGCTCCAGTCGGCGACCGCGGCGCTGGAGAAGCTTTCCGGTGTGCTGCAAGAGAAACCCGACGTTCCCGAGCCGAAGCGACCGGTCGCGCTGGAGGCGCCGCGCGGCGAGATCCACTTCGACGCCGTGACGTTCTCCTACCGCGGCGACCAGGTGGTGCTGCCCGACATGGAGCTGCGCGTCCCGGCGGGCCAGACGGTGGCCATCGTCGGGGCGACCGGCGCGGGCAAGACCACCGTGGCCAAGCTGATCTCGCGCTTCTACGACCCGACGGCGGGGGCCGTGCGGCTCGACGGCGTCGATCTGCGCGAGGTGTCCGAATCGGACCTGCGGCGCGCGGTGGCCATGGTGACCCAGGAGAACTTCCTGTTCAACGGCACCGTGGGCGACAACATCGCCTTCGGACGTCCCTCGGCCACCGCCGACGAGATCGCCGAGGCCGCCCGCGCCATCGGCGCCGACGAGTTCATCCGGGCCCTGCCCGACGGCTACGACACCGACGTCCGCAAGCGCGGCGGGCGGCTGTCGGCGGGGCAGCGGCAGCTGGTGGCCTTCGCCCGCGCCTTCCTCGCCGACCCGAGGGTGCTGATCCTGGACGAGGCGACGTCCTCGCTGGACATCCCGAGCGAGCGGCTGGTGCAGCGGGCGCTGCGCACCATCCTGGCCGACCGCACCGCTGTCATCATCGCCCACCGGTTGTCCACGGTGGAGATCGCCGACCGGGTGCTGGTGATGGAGAACGGCCGCGTCGTGGAGGACGGCCCGCCCCGCACCCTCATCGAGGGCAGCGGCCGCTACGCGAGCCTGCACGCCCAGTGGGAGAACAGCCTGGTGTGAAAAGCCGGTGGCGCCCGAAACATCGGACGCCACCGGTCTCAACCACCGAGATAAGTCAGGTGCCGGTCGCCCGGGCCATCATCGCGTCGAAGTACTCCGCGTAACGTCCCTCGACCCGCGGATCGTTGACGTACGCCAGGGTCTCGTCATTGGTCCGCAGCGAGGTTCCGCTGAGGTTGTGCGAACCGCTCCACACGGCCCGCTGCCATTCGTCGCCGTACTTCGCGTCGATCATGATCAGCTTATTGTGTGAATTGAAGATACTGACCTTCCCGTTACGGAGATCACCACTGGAGTTGGCCGCCTGCACCCACGACTCGGTGTCCCGATCGCCCACGATCACCTGGACATCGCAGCCGAGCTTGTCCTGCAAGGCCGCCAAGCGATCGCGGATCGCCACCCGCGGCTTGGTGAACAGCGCCGCGGCCACCATGATCCGATTGTGGCTACCCGAGCACTCCTTCACCTTGTTGAGTACCGTCAGCACGTTGTCGCTGTGACGCGGATACGCGTACCCATAGGTGGACTTCGATCCCGCCGCGACCTTGTCGTCGTCGTCCCAGGTGTCGCCGTCATAGGTCCAGCTCTGCGCGTTCAACCGATTCCAGTACCCCAGGAAGAAGGCGTACAGCTTGTCGTCGCCGGAGACCTTCAACATGTTGTTCGGCAACGCCATCTGGGCGGTGGTGAGATTGGTGGAGGTAACCGCCACCTGCTTGACACCGCCGATGTCGAACAGGAACAGCTTGTTGTGGCTGAAATGGGTTCCCAGGCAACTGCTGCCGTGCGAACACGACGTCAACGGGATCCCGCCGTCGGTCAGCGTCGTGTAACCGCCGTTGTGGTCGTGCTTGTTGATGCCGTCAAGCACCACCTTGACGTCCACGCCACGATCCTTGGCCGCCACCAGATCCCGCGCCAGCTCCGGGCGCGTCCAGGTGTACTCCGATATCCGGATCACGTCACCGGACCCGGCGGACTGGGTCAACTGCCGCAACCGATCCTCGATCGCGGTGTCGTGGCCATTGCTCACCTGCTCGGGATCGGTCAGACAGGTCTCGTAGTCGCCGGAGACCACACAGCCGCGCGGCCCCGCCTCCGCGGCCGCATCGGCCAGGGCACCAGTTGGGGGATATACCAAGATCACCGCCACCGACAAACCCGTCAGGGTGGCCAGCGGCAACATTCGACGTCGCATCACCGGGGGTACTTTCGAACGGAAGGGGTAAGGGACCCACCAACGTACGTATCAACCCCACAAGCCGTCCATTACGGAAAGAAAGCTACGGAATACGCTCCGTCCATTCCGGGGTCGAAAACTTCTCGGCCGCGAGGATCTCGGCGGCCCGCTGCTCCCCCGGGCGGATCTGCCCGTCCCGCAGTCCGTACCGCCCCCGGAAGTACGCGATCATCACCGAGATGACGTCCGCCCGAGGCAATCCCGTCTGACGCCGCAGCGGATCCACCCGCTTGGCCGCGCTCGTCACGCCCTTGTCGGAGATCTTCTCCCGCCCGATCCGCAGCACCCGCGTCATCTTGTCCGCGTCGATGTCGTACGCCATGGTCACGTGATGCAACACCGCCCCGGCCGCCAGCCGCTTCTGCGCCGCCCCCGCGATCTTCCCGTTGTCCGAGGTGATGTCGTTCAACGGCTGATACCAGGCATTGATCCCCAAGTCCCCCAACGCTCCCAGCACCCAGTCATCCAAATAGGCGTAACTGTCGGCGAACGTCATACCCGCCACCAGCGACGACGGCGCGTACAACGAATACGTGATCGTGTTCCCCGGCTCCACGAACATCGCCCCGCCGCCACTGATCCGCCGCACCACCGTGACGTCATTGTCCTTGGCCGCGGCGACATCCACCTCGTTGCGCAGCGACTGGAAACTCCCGATGATCACCGCGTTCGACGCCCACTCCCACACCCGCAACGTCGGTGGACGCCGCCCCGCCGCCACCTCCTCGGCCAACACCTGGTCCAGGGCCATGTGCAACGCAGGCTCCTGCGGTCCCGCGTGGATCAGCTCCCAATCATGATCGGACCACTCCGACGTCCGCGACAGCGCCCGCCGCACCGCGATCGCCACCGACTGGGCCGAGAACCCGAACAGCACCGCGTCATCCCGCAGCCGCCCGTTCAGACGCGCCGCGATGGCCGCGCCGTCCATGTTGGTGGGAATGCCCTCCAAGGCGGCATTGATGTCCTCCAATGCCTCGTCGGGCTCCAGGAAGAAGTCACCACTCACCTGGACGCCGCGCAGCGCGTCGTCCTCCACCTCGGCGTCGACGCGCACCAGCTTGCCGCCGGGGACCTTGTACTCGCCATGGATCATGAACCCACCAACCATTCGCCACGCCCGTGGCATTCCATTTGTGACGCGAAAGGGGATGCCCGGCGCAACGCCGGGCATCCCCCCTTGCTCGAACGAGACTAACTGCAACCGCTGGTGGAGCCGCAGCCCTCGCACACGTAGCAGCTGCCCGCGGGGCGCATCTTGGTGCCGCAGGTCATGCAAAGCGGCGCGTCGGCCGCCTTGCCCTGCACCCGTTCCAGCAGCTCGGTGGACGAGCCCACCGCGATCTGCGGGGACTGCTCGACCAGCTTCTCGACGACCTTCTCGATCGGCGCCGAGGCCGCCAGCGCGGCGAAGTCGATCTCGTCCTCGTCCGGGGTGACGGCGGCCGGGTCCTCGCCGCGGACCTCGGCGATCCGCTCGGTGGAGGTGAGGATTCCCAGGTCGGCGCGGGTCTCGTACGGCAGGTAGTCCAGCGCCAGACGGCGGAACAGGTAGTCCACGACCGAGGCGGCCATCCGGATGTCCGGGTCGTCGGTCATGCCGGCCGGCTCGAAGCGCATGTTGGTGAACTTCTCGACGTACTTCTCCAGCGGGACACCGTATTGCAGGGCGATGGAGATCGCCACCGAGAACGCGTCCATGATGCCCGCCAGGGTGGAGCCCTGCTTGGACATCTTGAAGAAGACCTCGCCCAGGCCGTTGTCCGGATAGGACGACGCGGTCAGGTAGCCCTCGGCGCCGCCGACCGAGAAGGACACGGTCTGGCTGGGGCGCTTCTTCGGCAGGCGCTTGCGCACCGGGCGGTACTCGACGACCTTCTCGACCTCCGGGCTGGCCTCCTCCTTCTTCTTGGCCGACAGCGGCTGGCCCACCTTGCAGTTGTCGCGGTACACCGCCAGGGCCTTCAGGCCGAGCTTCCAGGACTCGAAGTAGATGTTCTCGAAGTCCTCCACGGTGGCCGATTCGGGCACGTTGACGGTCTTGGAGATCGCCCCCGACACCCACGGCTGGGCGGCGGCCATCATCTTGACGTGTCCCATCGCCGCGATGGAGCGGTCGCCCATGGCGCAGTCGAACACCGAGTAGTGCTCGGTGCGCAGGCTCGGGGCGTCGACGACGTGGCCGTGTTCCGCGACGTACTCGACGATGGCCTCGATCTGCTCGTCCTGGTAGCCAAGGGTTTTCAGGGCCCGCGGGACGGTCTGGTTGACGATCTGCATGGAGCCGCCGCCGACCAGCTTCTTGAACTTGACCAGCGCCAGGTCCGGCTCGATGCCGGTGGTGTCGCAGTCCATCATGAAGCCGATGGTGCCGGTGGGCGCGATGACGCTGGCCTGGGCGTTGCGCCAGCCGTTCTTGTCGCCGATCTTGTTGCCGCGCTGCCATTCGGCGACCGCGGCCTTGAGGATGTCGCGGTCCATGACGCCGAAGGTCTTGACGTTGTCGCAGGCGGCGGCGTGCTTGCGCATGATCCGCTTGTGGGCGTCGGCGTTGAGGCCGTACGCCTCGTAGGGACCGACCACCCCGGCCAGCTCGGCGGAGCGCCGGTAGGACACCCCGGTCATCAGCGAGGTGATGCCGGCGGCCACGGCGCGGCCCGCGTCGGAGTCGTAGGCGAAGCCGGACGCCATCAGCAGCGCGCCCAGGTTGGCGTAGCCGATGCCCAGCTGGCGGTGGGCGCGGGTGTTGCGGGTGATCGCCTCGGTCGGGAAGTCGGCGAAGCAGATCGAGATCTCCATGGCGGTGATGACGAACTCCACGGCCTTGGTGAACTTGGCGACGTCGAAGCCGCCGTCGTCGCCGAGGAACTTCATGAGGTTCAGCGACGCCAGGTTGCACGAGGAGTTGTCGATGTGCATGTACTCCGAGCACGGGTTGGATCCGGTGATCCGGCCGGTCTCGGGGTTGGTGTGCCAGTCGTTGATCGTGTCGTCGAACTGGATGCCCGGGTCGGCGCACTCCCAGGCGGCCTTGGCCATCTTGTGGAAAACGCTCTTCGCGTCCAGGCGTTCGATCTCGCCGCCGTCGAGGCGGGCGCGCAGCGGGTAGTCGGCGCCGTTCTCCACGGCGTGCATGAACTCGTCGGTGACCCGCACCGAGTTGTTGGCGTTTTGGTACTGCACCGACACGATGTCGGAGCCGCCCAGGTCCATGTCGAAGCCGGCGTCGCGCAGCGCGCGGATCTTGTCCTCCTCGCGCGCCTTGGTGGAGATGAAGTCCTCGATGTCGGGGTGGTCGACGTCCAGGATCACCATCTTGGCGGCGCGGCGGGTCGCGCCGCCGGACTTGATGGTCCCGGCGCTGGCGTCGGCGCCGCGCATGAAGCTCACCGGGCCCGACGCGTTTCCGCCCGACGACAGCAATTCCCTGGAGGAGCGAATCCGCGACAGGTTGAGGCCGGCCCCGCTGCCTCCCTTGAAGATCAGGCCCTCTTCGCGGTACCAATTCAGGATCGAGTCGATGGAGTCGTCGACGCTGAGGATGAAACAAGCCGACACCTGCTGCGGGTCGGCGGTCCCCACGTTGAACCACACCGGGGAGTTGAAGCTGAAGTACTGGTGCAACAGCAGCCAGGTGAGCTCTTCTTCGAAGATGTCGGCGTCGGCGGGGGACGCGAAGTACCCGTTGTCCTCGCCGGCGGAGCGATAGGACTTGACCACCCGGTTCAACAGCTGCTTCAGGCTGGATTCGCGCTGCGGGGTGCCGACCGCGCCGCGGAAGTACTTGGAGGTGACGATGTTGGTGGCGTTGACGCTCCAGAACTCCGGGAACTCGACGCCGCGCTGCTCAAAGTTGACCGAACCGTCGCGCCAGTTGGTCATGACCACGTCGCGCAGTTCCCAGTTGACCTCGTCGTACGGGTGCGTACCCTCCGTCGTCCACACTCGCTCGATCTTCAAGCCCTTGCACGCCTTGCCACCCGCGCGTGACGCGGCGTGTGGTTTGGCGTCGACCGTGTCGCTCATGTCATTACTCCCTGGGTCGGTGCGCGTGTCCCCGCGCAGTTTTCGGTACATGGATTTCATGTTCTTCACGTTCGTGTGGCACGCGAATCGCCGGTGACGGCGACGCGTGCTCCCCCCTTTCGACGACGGCCCTATGCGGTGGCCGCCCCGATCGCGTCCTCGTCTGTCTTCATTTGGCGCAACATCGCGATCTCCTCGGCGAAGTCCTCAACGGACTCGAAGGAGCGGTAGACGCTGGCGAAGCGCAGGTAGGCCACCTCGTCGAGCTCCCGCAGCGGCCCCAGGATCGCCAGCCCCACCTCGTTGCTGGGCACCTCGGCCAGCCCCCGGGCCCGAATCTCGTCTTCCACCTTTTTGGACAGTACCGCCAGCGCGTCCTCGTCCACCGGACGGCCCTGACAGGCCCGGCGCACCCCCGCGGCCACCTTGGTGCGGCTGAACGGTTCGGTGACGCCGGAGCGCTTCACCACGGCCAGGATCGACTCCTCCACGGTGGTGAACCGCTTGCCGCATTGTTGGCAGGAGCGGCGGCGCCGGATCAGTTGGCCGTCCTCGGCCTCACGCGAATCGACGACACGCGAGTCCGGGTGCTTGCAGTAGGGACACCGCACCGGTCATCATCTCCTTGCGCCGGAATCGCCGTCGACGATACAAACCCGACATACCACAATCTCTGGTTGGACCACATCAGTGTAACCACTAGATGTTGTGGCTCGACCCTATGCCCCCATGATCGTATCCGCAAGCATTTCGCCGGGAATGTCGACGTGCCGATTGTCTCGCCCGCCCCACCCATCGCCAAATCCGGCAATCGAACTATTGTTTCACTCGCAGGTGAAAAATGGTTTAAAGTGACTTCCGGCGCTAGCACCCGGTTACCACCAACCGACTGTGACGGTCGGATTCGCAAGGAGGAAGACGTGGCCATGACCCGGGCCAAGACCGACGTTCCCACCACCATCAGCGACGCGCCGCCCGACCTCGACGAGGCCGCCCTGACCGAACGGCAGCGCAAGATCCTGTCGTGCATCCGCGACTCCGTCGCCGATCGCGGCTATGCCCCGAGCGTGCGCGAGATCGGCCAGGTCGTGGGCCTGGCGTCGGCCTCCAGCGTCGCCTATCAGCTCAATCAGTTGCAGTCCAAGGGTTTCCTGCGCAAGGACGCCAAGCGTCCCCGCGCCGTTGACATTCGTCCCTCCCACAACGGCGACGCCGAGGGCACCCGCAAGCCCCCGCGCTATGTGCCGGTGGTCGGCGAGATCGCCGCCGGTACCCCGATCCTGGCCGAACAGCGCGTGGAGGAGATGTTCCCGCTGCCGGCCGAGTTCGTCGGCGAGGGCGACGTCTTCCTGTTGAAGGTCAAGGGCGACTCGATGATCGAGGCGGCGATCACCAACGGCGACTGGGTCGTGGTGCGCGAGCAGCCCGAGGCCCACAGCGGCGAGATCGTCGCGGCGATGATCGACGACGAGGCCACGGTGAAGACGTTCAAGCGGCGCGAGGACGGCAACGTGGAGCTGTTGCCCGCCAACCCCTTGTACGACCCGATCCCGGCGAACAACGCGCAGATCCTCGGCCGCGTCGTGGCCGTGATGCGGCGGATCTAGTACCCGCCGCGGCGGCCACCGCCGCCGTAGACCGTGCCGCCGCCGTAGTCGTCATCGTCGTGGCCGTAGGTGGACCCACGCGACTGTCCGCCGTAGCCGCCATCGGAGCGTCCTCCGTAGACGCCGCCGCCCCCGTCGTCGCGGCGGTGCGGCCATTCGTCGAACTCGCCGTCGTCGCGGGCCGGCGCCGGCTCGAAGAGCCGCCCGCCCCCGAGTCCGTCGTCCTGGCGGCCGTAGCCGGGCTCGGCGTAACCGGAGTCCTGGTAACGGTCGTACCGGTCGTCGCGGGGATCGTAGCGGTCGTCGCGCCGGTCGTAACGGTCGTCGTAGCGATCGTCGTAGTCGTCGTCGGCGGGCTCCATCGAGTCCTTCAGGGAATGCGCCCGGCGGGTGCGGCGCGACACCACGATCGCCCGGATGCCGACGATGACCATGATGAGGCCGATCAGCCCGATGCCGGCGATCGCCCACAGGATTCCGTTGACGCCCAAGGTGTCCAGCAGCGAGTCGAGGATGCCCTTGCTGGAGCCGCTGGAATCGTCCTTGGCCGCCGAGCCCGAGTCCGATGTGGGTGCCTTGGCCGGGGTGTAGTTCCACAGCTGGGGCGGCGTCTCCACCGTGACCTGGTCGCTGGCCATCTTCGCCTCGGACGCGGTGACGAACTTCTTGCCGTCCGAGGTGTAGGCGATCGCCTCGCCCTGGGGCTCCTTGGGAAGCGGGGTGACCGCGGGCTTCGTCTTGCCCCCGATGGTCTTGGCGACGTCGCCTCCCGACACCTTCCACTCGTAGGCGTCGGTGTAGGTGCGCAGCACGGCCTTCTTGCCGTCGGGGGACACCGCGCCGCCGGTGACGATGGTGGACGGGGCGTCGCCCAGCGGCACTCCCCCGACGTCCTTGGGGCCACCCTTGGTCTTGGTGGCCTTGATCTTGAACTCGCCGACCTTCTTCATCGGTTTCGGGCTGCTGGCCGCGCTCTCGATGTCCTTGCCGGGCGAGAACAGCTGGGTCTTGCCGGGCTCCCAGGTGGCGAAGATCGGGGTGCCGTCGTGTTGCAGCAGCAGCGCCTCGGCGTTGTTCTTGGCGCCGCCGGGATAGGTGAACCGGTAGGTGGTCGCGGTGTTGCCGTCCGGCGAGACCTTGTGCAGCGCGACCGAATCGCGCTCGCCCTTGTTGTCGCCGGTGTCGGCGATCCAGAAGTTGCCGCTGGAGTCCACGGCGAGGTCCTCGGGATCCAGCGGGTCGATGCTGCTGACGCTGACTCCGGTCTCCGCGTGCTGGCACTTGCCGTCAAGCCCGTAGATGTTGAGCACGTTCTGCCCGTCGGCGCCGTCGACTATCGCGAAGTAACCGTCGGTGCCGTCCGTCGCCAGACCCGACAGTTCCTGGATGCGATCGTCGCCGACATCACAGATCTTCTTGCCCGCGTCCTTGGCCAGCGCCACTCCCGGCAGCGCCGCCATCGCTGCCATGCCCGTCAGGGCGATCACGGTTGCCCACCGGGCGCCTCGGCTCCTCATTCCACCTTGCTGCACGCAGCAAGTCTTGCATTGAACCGACGGAAACGCGAAGGTGCCGGTGCGGATTGACCGCGGGGAACCGGAAGGTCACGAACCGTCCATGGCGAACGGCCCCAATTCGGCCGCCAGGGCCTGGTCGACCCGCACCTCCATCACGGTCCCCTCCCCGACGTGATCGACCCTCAACACCTCGCCGCGCTGACGGATTCGCGCCACCAGGTCGCCTCGGACATAGGGAATCCGGACGGTGAGCGCCACGGCGGGGCGGGGCAGCGCCTCCTCGATGGCGTCGCGGAGCTTGTCGATGCCCTCGCCGGTGTGGGCGGACACGAACAGCGCCTCGGGGGTCTGGTGGCGCAGGGTGGCCAGCTCGTCGGGGTCGGTGCGGTCGATCTTGTTGATCACCAAGAGTTCCGGCACCGCGTCGGCACCCACCTCCCCCAGCACCTCGTGCACGGCGTCGACCTGCGCGGCGGGGTCGGGGTGGCTGCCGTCGATGACGTGGACGATCAGGTCGGCGTCGGCCACCTCCTCCAGGGTGGAGCGGAAGGCGTCGACCAGCTGGTGCGGCAGGTGGGACACGAATCCCACGGTGTCGGACAGGGTGTATTCGCGGCCGTCGGCGGCGCGGGCCCGGCGGGTGGTCGGGTCGAGGGTGGCGAACAGGGCGTCCTCCACCAGCACCCCGGCGCCGGTGAGCCGGTTGAGCAGGCTGGATTTTCCGGCGTTGGTGTACCCGGCGATGGCCACCGAGGGCACGCCGTGGCGGCGGCGCCCGGAGCGCTTGGTGTCGCGGACGGTGCGCAGCTTGGCGATGTCGCGGCGCAGGCGGGCGATGCGGCTGCGGATGCGGCGCCGGTCGGTCTCCAGCTTGGTCTCGCCGGGGCCGCGCAGACCCACGCCGCCGTTGCCGCCGCCGGCACGCCCGCCGGCCTGGCGCGACAGGGTCTCGCCCCAGCCGCGCAGCCGCGGCACGAGGTATTCCAGCTGGGCCAGCTCGACCTGGGCCTTGCCCTCCCGGCTCTTGGCGTGCTGGGCGAAGATGTCGAGGATCAGGGCGGTGCGGTCGATGACCTTGACCTTCACCTCTTCTTCCAGGTTGCGCAGCTGGCTGGGGGTGAGCTCGCCGTCGCAGATGACGGTGTCGGCCTCGGTCGCGGTGACGGCGTCGGCCAGCTCGGTGACCTTGCCGCGCCCCACGTAGGTGGCGGCGTCGGGGTGGGACCGGCGCTGGATCAGGCCGTCCAGCACCTCGGAGCCCGCCGTCTCGGCCAGGGCGGCCAGCTCGGTCAGGGAGTTCTCGGCGGTGGTGAGGGTGCCGGTGGTCCACACCCCGACCAGGATCACGCGTTCGAGGCGCAGCTGGCGGTACTCGACCTCGGTGACATCGGCCAGTTCGGTGGACAGCCCGGCGACCCGGCGCAGCGCGTGCCGTTCGGCGAGGTCAAGCTGGCCGTTGTCGGTGGTGTCTGAGTCGTTTCGCATCGTCTCAAAGCGTGACACGTCGCGGCGCCGTGCGCACCCCGGTATCGGCCAACCCGGCGTGCGGCGCGCGAGGCGGCGGTGCAATTGTGGAGCGCGACAATGGCTGTCGAGAAGGAGCAAGTGGGTCATGGCGATCGCGAAACTGCCGAGTGCGGGTTTCTCCATCACGGTTCGGGTGTCGTTGACGGCTGACGCCGGGGCGATCGGGCGGCTGACCACGGCCGCCGGTGAGGCCGGGGCGATCGTCAAGGCCCTGGACGTCGTGTCGTCCGACCACAAGAGAGTCGTGGTCGACATCACTTGCGACACGGCCGATTCGGCGCACGCCGAGCAGGTGACCGCCGCGATCGGCGAGATCCCCGGCGTCGAGGTCCGCAAGGTCTCCGACCGGACGTTCCTGTTGCACCTCGGCGGCAAGATCGAGGTGACGTCGAAGGTGAGCCTGCGCAACCGCGACGAGCTGTCGATGGCCTACACGCCGGGGGTGGCGCGGGTGTGTCAGGCGATCGCCGACAATCCCGCCGACGCCCGGCGCCTCACCATCAAGCGCAACACGGTCGCGGTGGTGACCGACGGCTCGGCGGTGCTGGGTCTGGGCAACATCGGACCGGAGGCGGCGCTTCCGGTGATGGAGGGCAAGGCCGCCCTGTTCAAGAAGTTCGCGGGCGTGGACGCCTGGCCCGTGTGTCTGGACACTCAGGACACCGACGAGATCGTGGAGATCGTGGCCGCCCTGGCCCCGGTGTACGGCGGCATCAACCTGGAGGACATCGCCGCGCCGCGCTGCTTCGAGATCGAGGAGCGCTTGCGCGAGCGGCTCGACATCCCCGTGTTCCACGACGACCAGCACGGCACCGCCATCGTGGTGCTGGCGGCGCTGACCAACGCGCTTCGCGTGGTGGGCAAGGACTTCGCCGACGTGCGGGTCGCGGTGTCGGGCGCGGGCGCGGCGGGCACCGCCATCATGAACCTGCTCATCCAGCGCGGCATCGGCGACATCATCGCCTGCGACCGCCCCGGTGCCCTGTATCGCGGCATGCTCGGCCTCACCCCGGCGTGGGAGAAGCTGGTGGCGTGCACCAATAAGGACAACTTCTCCGGCAGCCTGGCCGAGGCGGTGGCGGGCTCCGACGTGTTCATCGGCGTCAGCGCGCCGAATCTGTTGACCGGCGCGGACGTGGCGAAGATGGCGACCGATCCGGTGGTGTTCGCGCTGGCCAACCCGGACCCGGAGATCGACCCGCGCGAGGCCGCCGAGCACGCGCCCATTGTGGCCACCGGGCGCTCGGACCAGCCGAACCAGATCAACAACGTGCTGGCCTTCCCCGGCGTGTTCCGGGGCATGCTGGACGCGCAGGCCACCGGCTGGAGCGACGCGGCGGCGCTGGCGGCCGCCGACGCGATCGCCGGGGTGGTGGGCGAGAAGAAAGTCAACGCCTCGTTCATCGTCCCCAGTGTCTTCGACCCGCACGTGGCCCCGGCCGTCGCCGAGGCGGTGCGCGACGCCCTGCGTCCGTCGAAGACCAACGGCGACAACGGCAACGGGCACTAGAGCCCGAGGACCGGCCGCGACCACAAGAGACATACCCGGAATCTAGATACCCGATAGGCATTTTGGCTGGTCAGGGCGCTGGCGTGAAGACGCCAATGTCCGGTCAATGAATTACGGTCGGTTTACAACATTCAGGCATTTGCATACTCTTAGTGCCAGGCTCGTGCCCGCGAGCTAGCTATGACGGCGGCCCGGCCGGATGCCCGAATCTTCCTTTACCGATCGGGCCGCCCCTTATCCCCACAAGGGAGTCAGCCAGAATGAGACCACATAGGACTCGATTTTTCGCAGCCTGTGCCGTCGCCACCGCAACCGCCCTCGGTGCCTTCACCGTAGGCACGACGGCGGCGCACGCCGAGAGCACCATCCTCGGCGAGGGGTCGTCCCACGCGATCTCGGGCAGCTACATCGTCACCACCAACGACCACATGTCGACGTCTTCCTTCAAGGACCTGCTCGGGTCCTACGGAGGCAGCCAGAAGCACACCTTTAAATCCATCGACGGATTCGCGGTGCACGCCACGGCGGACGAGGCCCGGCAATTGGCCGCCGATCCAGCGGTGAAGTACGTCCAGCAGGACCAGAAGGTGCATCTGGCGGCGACCCAGGACAACCCCCCGTCGTGGGGCCTGGACCGCATCGATCAGAAGGATCTCCCGCTCGACAACTCCTACACCTACCCCGACACGGCCGGTTCCGGTGTCACCGCGTACATCATCGACACCGGCATCACCATGAACCACCCGGACTTCGGCGGCAGGGCCTCCAGCGGCACCGACACTGTGGACAACGACAGTGACGCCACCGACTGCCACGGGCACGGCACCCACGTGTCCGGCACCATCGCCGGTACCACCTACGGCATCGCCAAGAAGGCCAAGCTGGTCGGCGTCCGCGTGCTCGACTGCAGCGGTTCGGGCAGCGACACCGGCGTCATCGCCGGCATCGACTGGGTGACCGCCCACCACAGCGGTCCCTCGGTCGCCAACATGAGTCTGGGCGGCGGTTTCGACCAGGGCATCAACGACGCGGTCACCCGCGCCATCGACTCCGGCGTGACCTTCGCGGTCGCCGCGGGCAACGACGACGCCGACGCCTGCGAGGGCTCGCCATCGTCCACGCCCGAGGCCATCACCGTCGGCGCCACCGACGACACCGACACCCGCGCCTACTTCTCCGACTACGGCACGTGCGTCGACATCTTCGCCCCCGGCGTCGACATCACCTCCGACTGGCTGAACGGTGGCACCAACACCATCTCCGGCACGTCGATGGCCACCCCGCACGTGGTGGGCTCGGCCGCGCTGTACCTCGGCGAGCACCCGAGCGCGGCGCCCAGCGAGGTCGCCAGCGCGCTGGTCGACAACGCCACCGCCAACGTCTCCGACCCGGGCGCCGGCAGCCCCAACAAGCTGCTGTACACCGGTTTCATGAACGGTGGCGGCACCGAGCCGCCCGGTGGCGACTGCGCGGCCGCCAGCTCCACGTCGATGACCATCGGCGACCTGTCCACCATCAACTCCCCGGTCAGCGTCTCCTCCTGTGGACGCGACGCCAAGAGCACCGCCTCGGTGAAGGTGGACATCACCCACTCCTACCGCGGCGACCTGCGCATCCAGCTCGTGGCGCCGTCGGGCACGGTGTACACCCTGAAGAGCCCGAACGCCTGGGACAGCGCCAACGACGTCAAGACGACGTACACGGTGAACCTGTCGAGCCAGGCGGCCGACGGGACCTGGAAGTTGCGGGTCTCCGACGTCTACAGTGGCGACTCCGGCAAGCTGAACAGCTGGTCGCTCGCCCTGTAAGCGCAGGAAATCGAAGAAGTTTCTCAATTCCCGGGCGGTCATTTCTGGCTCCTCCCAAGCCATGAAATGGCCGCCTCGGCGCGGCTGCGACCAGTGCCGCAGGTCGTCGCAGGCGCGCTCGGCCAGCGAGCGGGGGAAGTTCTCCATGGACGGTTCGTGGCTCAGGGTCACCGCGACGGGAACGGTGATGACGGGGCTGGGGGTATTGGCGAAGAAGTCGAAGTACTGGCGAAACGACGTGCCGATGCTCTCGGTGATCCAGTACAGGGTGACCAGGGTGAGCACGGAGTCCTTGTCCCAGTGGCGTTCCAGGTTGCCGTCGACATCGGACCAATCGCGCAGCTTGTCGACTATCCAGGCCGCCAGGCCGATCGGGGAATCGATCAGGGACGCGGCGATGGTGTCGGGGCGGGTCAGCATGATCTCGGAGTACCCGCCGTCGGCCTTGTCGTACTCGTCCAGCGCGTCCAGATAGGAACGCTCGCGGCGGGTCAGCGGCGGATCCGTGGTGTCGGAGGGGAACGGCGGGTGGATCTTGTGCAGGCCGATGACGTTGTCGGGGTACTTGGCCGCCAGGCGGGCGGCGGCGCCACCACCGATGTCGCCGCCGAACAGCCCGAAGCGGCGGTAGCCCAGCACCGTGGTCATCAGGCCGTGGAGGAGGTCCCCGATGCGTTCGCGGGTGAGGGTGCCGTCGGGCAGACCGGAGAACCCGAAGCCCGGCAGCGACGGGATCACCAGATCGTAGTGGTTGCCCAGCAAGGGAACCAGCCGCAGCATCTCGACGAAGCTGGACGGCCAGCCGTGGCACAGCATCAGCGCCGGCGGGGCGGCGTCGCCGTCGCGGCGGGGCGCCCTGATGTGGACGAAGTGCATGGGGGTGCCGTCCACGTCGGCCATGAACTGCGGGAACTCGTTGAGGTTGGCCTCGACCGCCCGCCAGTCGAAGTCGTCCACCCAGTACGCCGCCAGGTCGCGGAGGTAGCCGGGATCGGCGCCACCCACCCAGTCGTCGGCCGAGGCGGTGACGAAGCGGCTGGAGGCGACGCGGCGTCTCAGATCGAGCAGCTCGCCGTCGTCGACGGCGATGGTGAAGGGCGTTGTCGCCATGGGTCCCTCCGATTAGGATATATCGATGGTTACCGAAGTATCCGAGTCTGCCCGACCGGCCGCCCTGACGGCGGCTCGGACCCTGATGCTCGTGGGCGTGATCACGGCGATCGCCGATCTGGCCGTCGACACGTACTTCGTCGTCGGCGTGATGTGGATGGACCCGGACTTCGCGGGCCTCCGCGACGACAACGCGGGGCTGGCGGAGTTCGTGTACGCCCTGGTCGCGATCCGGGTGCTGGCCTACGGGGCGATCGCGTGGCTGGTGTTGTGGCTGCGGCGCCGTCTCGGCAGGGTCCACAATGGCGACGCGGGGGTGGCGGCCGCGCTCATGGGATCGCTGGGCGTTTCGAACCTCGGCAGCGTCGGGGTCACGTTCCTGGAGGTCTATTTGTCCTTCGCCGTGAGCCTCAACCCCGATCACGGCGACTTCGACACGGGCGGGGGTGTGCTGTGGACCAGCCTGGGGGGCGACGCCGCGCTGCTGGTGATCGCCGTGGCGGCCATGACGGCGCTGCTGCTGCCGTCGGCGCGTCGGTACTGCGCGGCCCCGAGGCGAGGCCGCGCAGTACCGCTAGCTCACGAGGTGGGCCAGATCGATTCGACCCACTCGGGGTGATCGATGAAGGGGTTGCGGTTGTGCTGGTACTTGTCGTAGATGACGTCGTTGCGGTTCTTCTCGAAGTCGCTCGGCGGGTCCTGGGCGCTCCACGCCTCCAGGACCGACAGGCGTCCGATGTTGGGCTTTGAGCCGTTGTTGACGTCGTCGTTGGGCTCCAGGTCGGCGAAACCGTCGTCGCCGTCGTAGCGCACGGCCATGTAGAGGATCATGCGGGCCACGTCGCCCTTGACCTCGTCGCGCGGCTCGAAGGAGTCGCTGTCGTACTTGCAGTCCGGGGCTCCGTTCACCGGCTCGCCGCCGTTGTCGAAGTCCAGATTGTTGCGGGTGGAGTTGACCACCATGTCGGCGGGCCGCAGGTGCTGAAGATCGGTGCCGGGGCCGACCTTAGTGCCGAAATCGCCGTGGCTCTTGGCCCACACGTGTTCGCGGTTCCAGCTGCCGTCGGTGAATGCGACTGAGTTTCCACTGTAGAGCTCGATGATGTTCCCCGGCTTGGCGGGGTCGGCGTCGGTGTCCTTGATGGCGTCCTTCACCTCGTCGTAGGTGAGGGTGTCCATCTTGCTGATGATGGTGTGAAGGGCCGCCTTCAGCTCCGGACCGTTCTTGCCGTCGGCATCGTCGTAATATCCCGCCGGGATGTCGCGGGAGTCGTGGCCAGTGTCTTGCGCGAATGCCATGGGCGCCAGCAACATCGTTGCGGCGGCCACGGACGATACGCCCAACAACGCCACCGTGTATCTACGGCGCATTGGTTACGTCCTCTCCTGAGTCCACATCACACCGTGTTGGTGTGATTACCACTATCGATATCTCGATATATGGATGTGGCTCAGGCTCGCATTTAACGCTGATTCAGCGCTACCGACGAACGGATGAGCGATGGTGGGACGAAAGTATGAGTCACGCGATGTGAGCACACCTTGGACAGACGTCAGTGGACGAATAGTGTCGTCCAGATGACTTTCTATGGAAGAAATGTAGGATCAGCGAGTCAGGAGATTCACCGCAATCAATACGCCGCCGATGTCGTACACCTCGGTCCTCACTGTTGGACGAGAAGGATGACCTCTCTCGGAGTGATGGCGCCGCTGGCGCGAGCCTCCAGTATCGACAGTCCCGCCACGACGGTCGACAGCTGCGATACCAGGCGGCGGGTCTCGGTGACGGGCATTCCCGCGCCCCGGGCCACCGCGGCCACCGCCGTCAGGCTGGCGCGGGCGCTGACCAGCTGCTGCTCGCCGCTGGCACGGCTGTGCACCAGGCTGGAGTTGAGGACCTCGGTGCACGAGGACATCAGGTCGCGGCCCAGATCGAAAAGGACGTTGCCGCGCGGAGCCGCGTCGACCATGCGTTGGGCGCGCGACAGCGACTCCAGCAGTCCCTCGGGGGTGACGGTCTTGGCGCGGTCGTGGCTGTCGGGGAACACCTCGGCGGCCACGTAGGCGTCGAACTCCTCGATCGCCTGGCCGTAGCCGTGCTTGCCGCGGTAGCGGCGGCGGGAGAACCACAGCAGCGTGTAGGCCGAGGCCATCAGGCGCTTCTCGGCGTCCGACAGCCCGGCCGTGAACGCGAAGGTGGTGTCGGCGCCGCTGGCCGGGGTGTTGGCGCGGCGGTACTCGGTCGGGAAGTCGCACAGGCGGAACACCGTCGACACCACGCGCCGCACGTGCTCGGTGGCGGCGGGGTTGGCGGTGTCGGCGGCGCCGGGAGACAGGTCGCGGGGCCGCAGGAAGACGCGGGCGGCGCGCAGATCGGTATCGGAGTCGAGCTCGCGGGGCAGCAGGTACGCGCGGTCGCGGTTCAGGTTGAGCTCGCCCGACAGGTCGCGGGTGAGATCGCGGGCCGAGGCCCCCAGCGCCTGGGAGACCAGGTACAGCGACAGCGCGCCGCGGCGGCGGTCGGCGGCGAGCTGGCGGCCCCACCAGCCGTCGCCGAGCGCGTAGGGGTCGCCGTGTCCGTTGACGCCGAAGAGCTTCGGGTGCGGCTCGGACGACACCCACATCGGGCTGTGGGCCACGGACGCGTCGAGCCGCAGCCCGGGATCGGACAGCTCGGACTCGGTGGGCAGGCGGAAGTTGGCGCCGTCGTCGCGGGGCAGGCCGTTGAGCCACTCGACCAGGTGCTGGGCGTCGGAGGCCCACATGCCCACGGCGGGGCCCTCGGGGTGGGCGGCGGAGGGTCGGGAGTCGCGGGACGGGAACTCGGAGTCCAGGAAGGACGAATACAGGCTCGCCGAGACCGGGCGGGCCGCCAGGCGCGCCCCGCCGGGCAGCCGAATGGTCTCGCGCATCTCGCGGGCCGACTTCACCCCGCCCAACAGGCGGCTCTGCGGCAGGGACTCGGTGGCCTCGGCCAACAGCCGCTTCAGCCGCAGGCGCACGTCGGAGGCCAGCTCCAGGGAGTGCTCGGCCAGGTCGTAGGCCAGCGACAGGCCGGTGACGTGGCCGGTGCGCAGGCACGCCTCCACCACGCGGGTGGCGTCGGCCTCGGTGGACCACAGCAGGATCGCGTCCCTCCACCATGGATCACCCGTCTTGGCGGCGACGTCGGCGTCGTTGGCGCGCCAGTGGAGCTCGCGGGCCGCCAGGAACTCCTGCATGCTGAGGTGCGAGAACGCCAGGACGCCGTCGCCGACCTCGTTGAGCAGGCCCGCGTCCACCGCCTCGAACAGCACGGCCTCGGGGATGCGGCGGGGGCGCACGCCGGTGAGGACGTCGGCCAGCAGCGAGCGGGCGTCGTCGACGGTGATGGTGGTGCGTCGGGTGTCCATCAGGTGGTGGGCGAGGCGCCGCACCACCTCGAAGCGTTGCGCCCCACGGGTCTTGGTCGCCGCGTCCTCGTAGAACGCGCCGCCGCCCAGGCGGTGAAGCATCAGGTCGCAGGCGTCGGCGTAAAGCTGGGCGCGGGTGGACGGGAAGAGTCCACAATGGCGATTGATGCGGGCGATCAGGGTGAGGACAAGCGGGTTGCGGGCCAGCGCGTACAGCGCGGGGTTGGCGCGCAGCCGCGACAACAGCACCCCGGCCTCGGCGGCGGTCTCGTCGCGGATCCAGCCGTAGGAGTGGCGGGCGCGGCGCACCTCCACCGCCCGGCACCAGGAGTACACGAACCCCGAGATCTGCTCGTCGGTCAGGCGCCGCAGCTGCCAGGTCTCGGCGCCGGCCAGCGGGCTGCCCTTCAGCCCGCCCGGGCGGGAGGTGACAACGCAGGCGTTCTTGGGGTAGCGGCTGAACTGTTCCCGGATCCAGCCGACCACCTTGCGGCGCTCGGCCTCGGAGGGAATCTCGTCGAGGCCGTCGAGCAGGACGACGCAGCCGCCTCGGTTCAGGCGGCGGGCGAACCACTCGGCGGGGATCTGGCCGCCCAGCCAGCCCGCGTCGGCGGCCAGCTCGGGCAGCGCAGGGGGCGCGTCGGCGCACAGCCGCGCGGTGTGGTGGCGCAGTTCGAGGTAAATGGGGACGCGGCGGGTGTGGAGGGCGGCGCGGCGCAGCGCGGTGGTCTTGCCCGCGCCCGGCTCGCCGACGACCAGCACGGGGCTGTGGCGCCGTTTACGCAATGTGGACATGAACGGCTTCGGGGCGCCAGGGTCGTGGGAGGTGCCGACGAAGGCGATCTCGGGGCCCCCGCCGCCCTCGGGTCGCATCCGCAGGTCGACGTAGACGTCGGTGAGGCGCACGGCGACGTCGCCCTGGGTGGTGACCCCGGCCAGGTCGACGCGGTCGAGGTGTTCGGCGAGCAGGCGGCGATACGGTCCATGGTGGCCGGAATCACGGCGATCGGCGCCGACGGTCTCGGCGACCGAGGACTGCGCGCCCAGCCACACGGCCAGCACCAGTAGCAGCCAGAGACCTAGCGCCCCAAGGCTTTTAGCGGGATGTCGCGTGATCGCCTCGTAGGCGGTCAGCAGCGAAATGAGCGGAATGGACGCGGCCAGCGCGCACCACAGGACTCTTGAACGAACGGCAACTGCCGGGGGTCGACCTGCCATGGTTACTACCTCTACCGGTCTCGCATCTTCGCACCATTATGCGCCGTCGACGCGCCAAATGTGTACCTCTATAAAGTACTGTCCTTAAAGGAGGTTAATGCGCGAAGCGCGGAGCGGATCCGCGAGCCGAGTTCCGCCCGCTCCCCCGCCTCGAGTTCAAGCACCCCCGCGTGCTCGTTCATCAACGAGTGGTACTGCTGGCGCTTGAAGGGGATATCCATTTCTGCTGGTCTCAGCGTCGGTCGTGTGACGGGCGGCGGCCTGAAGAAGAGACACCCTCGGTCCCCATATTTGAAACTCCACATTGTTTCTCCTTGGGTTAGAGAAACGTCAGTGCCCCTCAGACGCTTACTAAATGGAGCGGGGTCGTCGCGGTCGCCCGCCGCAACCCAACAATGGACTGGACGCGCTTGACATAGGACGTCTTGTCGAACTCGGTTCGCCGCATGGCAACTCACCGTAGCGCGGGGCGTCGACTCAGCCGAGCTCGTAGGTGACGCCCGTCAGCGACTCCGAGGCGCGCCAGAGCTTGCCCTGTTCGGCCTGGTCGCGGGAGGAGGTGCTGGAGTGGGCCGTGGTGGGGTAGCCGCGCAGCTCGGCGAAGCCTCCGGGGCCGTAGTAGCCGCCGCCCTCGACGTTCGGGGCGACGGCGGCGTACAGGATCGGCAGGGCGCCCATCGCGGCGTCGGCGAACATGAAGCGGCTGACCAGGACGTTGGGGCCGCGCAGGATCGCGGGGGCGTTGCGCAGCAGGCCCGTGCGGGCCACGCCGGGGTGGGCGGCCACCGAGATGGTGGGGCTGCCCGCCTGTTGGAGACGGCGTTGCAGGGCGAAGGAGAACATCAGATTGGCCAGTTTGGACTGTCCGTACGCGCGGTTGCGACCGTAGCCGCGCTCGAAGTTCAGGTCGCTCCAACGGATGCGGCCGCCGCGGTGGGCGAGGCTGGACACCGTGACGACGCGGGAGCCCTCCACGTCGCGGAGGCGGTCCAGCAGCAGGCCCGTGAGCGCGAAGTGGCCGAGGTGGTTGACCGCCAGCTGGGTGTCGTAGCCGTCAGTGGAGCGGCCGCGGGGCATCCACATCACGCCCGCGTTGTTGATCAGCAGGTCGATGCGCGCGTAGCGTTCCCGCAGGACGTCGGCGGCCTCGCGCACCGAGTCCAGGCTGCGCAGATCCATCGCCACGCCGTCGAGGTCGGACTCGCCGACGGCCTCGGTGATGGCCGCCCCGGTCTGCGCGAAACGGTCGTCGTCGCGGCACGGCAGCACGAGGCGGGCGCCGCTGGCGGCCAACACCTTCGCTACCTCCAGGCCGATACCCGAGCTGGCGCCCGTGACCACCGCGACCCGACCCGACTGGTCGCCGACGTCCTCAGCCGTCCACTGCTCGGTGTCACCCATGACCCGCCTCCAGTTTCGCCGTGGACCCTGCCGAGACTCTATTCCGTTTCGCGTTGCTCAGGGTGATACGCGCGGCGCCGACGGTCGACGCGACCCAGACGGCACACCACGCGAGGCCGACGGCGACCGTCACCCAGGCCGCGGGCGTGGTCGGCGCGCCGAACAGCCCCGCCGCGCGCAGCCCGAATCCGACGAAGCCCGCGCCGATGAAGGCCGCGCCCACGCCCGACAGGCCGATCAGGACCCAGGCCAGCGGCCTTCGGGCGGGCGGACGCAGCAACGCGGCGACGACACCCGCGAACACCAGCCCCATGACCGCATTGGACAGTTGACCCGAGGTGGCGTCGTAGACGCGGTAGTCGGCCGCGGGAGCGGGAAAGCCGGGCATGCCGAGCTCGCCGCGCACCGCCAGGTCGATCTTGGTCAGCGCGTACAGAAGGGCCCCGCCGCAGGAAGCGACCGTGACCAGCGAATGTGTCCTCATGGCGTCCAGTCTGGCGAGACGCTGACGTTTCCGCCTCACCGCGCGGGGCCGGCCCGCTCCCCCACGCGGGGGACATCGAGCCCTACTGGTCGACGGTCACGAGGTTGGCGTCGCGACAGATCCGCCACCGCCCGTCGCCGCCCTTGCGCAGGATGGTCAGCGTGTAGCCCGAGCGGTGAACCTGGGAACCGTCGGGCATCGTCATCGTCATGCGCAGCTTGTTGCGCAGGTACGCCCACTCCCCCATCAGCTGGAGCTCCTGGATCTCGGAGCTGCCGTCGATGTCGACGTCGTCCATGCCCCGCGACGCGTTGGCGAACGCCTCCTTGCCGAAGGGCGCGTTGCCGATGGTCTGGAACAGCACGTCGTCGGTCATGAGGTTCAAGACGGTGTCGGTGTCGCCGTCGCGGCTGGCCGACATCCAGGTGTCGACCACGTCGCGGATGGCCTGTTCGTCATCGCTCATGGGCCCTTGGTATCACGGGGCGCCGACATTCGGGTCGAGTTCGGCGTGGCGGCGGTGCAGGGCGTCGAGCGCCTCGGGCGTCAGGGAACCGAAGAGCCGCAGCCGGCCCATGCCGCCGTCGGGGTAGATGTCGAGGCGGACGTGGGTGGCGGCGGGGACGGGGTCCAGGACGAAGCGGTGCGGGGTGTCGGGGCGCAGGTCGGTGCGGGGCAACAGGTCGAACCAGGCCGCGTCGTCGTCGACGGGACGGTCGGACGCGGCGTCGAAGCCGCGCAGGCGGGCGGCGCCGGGAGCGTTGTATTTCAGGTGGGTGGTGTCGAGCTCGGCGGCGCGCACCACGCCGCGTCCCGCCAGCCGCACCGTGATCCAGTCGTGTCCGTCGTCGCGGCGGCGGGCGGTCTCCCAGCAGTCGCCCTGCGACAGCGGGTCCCCCGGGGAGATGGCGTTGTCGGCGCGGGAGAAGAAGGTGTCGCTGGCGTCGGCGATGCCGCCGCCGTTGCGCAGGGCGGCCAGGTCGATGGGCAGGTCGGCGAAGAGGCGGGGGTCGGCGACGGGTTCGCCGTGGACGCGCAGCCGCGCGACGCCTCCGTCGGGGTGCATGGTGAGGCGGACGTGGGTGAAGCGGTGCGGGTCGCCCACTCCGTAGCCGTTGCGGGTATCGCCCCTGGCGGGCGAGCGCGGTACGAGAGTGCGCCAGGTGGCGGCGGCCAGATCCTCCACTGTGGGGTATCCGTCCACGGCGCAGCCCTCGACGGAGACCTCGGGCGGGTAGTTGCCCTTGAAGAAGGCGGTGTCGACGACGACGCCGCGGATCACGCCCGGGGCGCCGAGCCGCACGATCGCCCAGTCGTGGCCCGGTTCGCGGCGGCGGCGGGTCTCCCAGCCGTCGTAAACCTGTCCCTTGTGGCCGAAGGTGTGCGGTGTGAAGGTGGGCTCGGCGTGGCGGACCAGGCTCTCCTTCTCGGCGAAGGACTCGTCGTTGGCGGCCAGCACGGCGCCGCCGAGGCGGCGGGTGGCGAGGTCGGGCAGGTCGGTGAAGGTCACGATTCCTCCTGGGACAGTAGGCGGCCTGAGGGGGTGGAGTCGGTGCGGCGGCCGCGCAGCCAGGTGGCGCGCACGGCGCCTGTGAGTTCGCGGCCGTCGTAGGGGGTGACGGGATGGCGGTGGTGTAGGTCGGCGGCGCGCACCGTCCAGCGGCGCTCGGGGTCGAAGGCGACCAGGTCGGCGTCGCCGCCCACGGCGATGGAACCCTTGCGGCGCAGGCCCACCAGCGCGGCGGGGCGCCGCGACATCCAGGCGGCGACGTCGGACAGCGTGTGGCCGCGGGCGCGGGCGGCCGTCCAGATCACCGACAGTCCCAACTGGACCGACGAGATGCCGCCCCAGGCGGTGGCGAAGTCGCCGCGCTTCAGCTCGGGCGGGCACGGCGAGTGGTCGGACACGACGCAGTCGATCACGCCATCGGCGAGGCCCGCCCACAGCGCCTTGCGGTTGGCCGCGTCCCGGATGGGCGGGCAGCACTTGAACTGCGTGGCGCCGTCCGCGATCTGCTCGGCGGCGAAGGTCAGGTAGTGCGGGCAGGTCTCGGCGGTGATCCGTACGCCGTCCGCGCGGGCCTTCGCGAGCAGTGGGAGGACCTCGGCGCTGGAGACGTGCAGGATGTGGACGCGGCAGCCGGTCTCGCGGGCGAGGTCGATGACCTCGGCAAC
>NZ_DASQPW010000033.1:0-3731 GCF_035643755.1 Stackebrandtia sp.
CGGCGGTCGGACAGCATCGACCGAAACAACGCCGCCGCGGCCTCAACGGTCGAGGGAATTGTGGAACTGCTCTGCCCCAACGCCACCAGGAACCGCGTCAACGCGTCCAGTGGCGCGACGGGCTCGGCCGTGTCCCACCCCCTCAGGTTGATATAAAGCTGGCCGTCGGGGAAGCGGTCGCGGACCTTGTGTCCCCAATGCACGGCCAGCGCCGTCTTGCCCGCGCCGCCCATGCCAGCGATGGCCGACACGACAGCGGTCTCGCGTCCGCCGTCCAGCAGATCGTCCAGGGCGGCCAGGTGCTCGGTTCTGCCCGTGAATGTCGCGGTGTCGGCGGGGAGTTGACGGGGGACGGGGGTGGTGGGGGTTTCGGTCAGGGGTCCCGAGGTGTTGGCGCGCAACAGGTCGCCGTACAGGCGCGTGAGTCTCGGTTCGGGGTCGAGGCCGAGCTCGTCGGCGAGTCGTTGGCGCAGGTCCCGATAGAGCTTGATGGCCTCCGACGCCCATCCCGTCTCGTGGAACGTCCGCATGAGCTGGCCGACCAGGCGCTGGCGGAGCGGGTGGGTCTCCACCAGGGTGGTCAGTTCCTCCAGCACCTCGCCCGCGGTGCCGAGTTCGAGCTCCAGGTCGATGCGGTCCTCGGTCGCCGACAGGCGTTCCTCGTCCAGGCGTCGGGCCGCCGCTCGAAGGGCCCCGCCCGACATCCCCGCGAGCGCGTGTCCGCGCCACAGGTTCAGGGCCTGGCGCAGCAGGTCCAGGGCGTGGCGGGGGTCGTCGCCGCGGCGGGCGCCGCGGGCCTGGCGCCGCAGGTCGGCGAACGTCTCCGTGTCGACCGTGTGTCCGTCCGCCAGGCGGTATCCGCCCGATGTCGGCTCGACGACGCCGTCGCCCAGCTCGCGGCGCAGGGTCGCCATGGCGTTTTGGACCTGGCGGCGGGCCGTGTCGGGTGGTGCCTCGCCCCACAGGACCTCGGCGAGGCGGTGGATCGTCACCACTCGGGCGGGTTCCAGCAGCAGGGCCGCCAACAGCCGCGGTCGGTGCCGTCCCGTGATCGCCACGCGCGCGTCGCCACGGTGGGCCTCCAGTGGGCCGAGGATCCTGAACTCCACGTCGCCTCCCTCGCGAGTCGATCATGACCTTATCCGCGGCGGGGCACGGGTTGACGGGGCTTCAGGCGCGGCCCGCCCCGTCAGATTGTTTCGCGTTCTCCTGGTACAGGTACAGGTTTTGACCCGCCATGGTGGACTGGGTCCACTCCCGCATCTTTTCGGGGTTCATGCTCGCCCAGTCCGGGGTCGCCTCGACCTGGTCCTTGCCCAGCCGGCGACCCAGCTCGACGAGCGAGTTGCCCGCGGCGTTTCGATCCTCGTCGTAGCGGGCGAGGGCGTCCTGCCACGATGGACTGTCACGGAGCGCGTCCTCGAGGAACAGCACGTCGCGCAGCGCCTTGGTCGCGCCGCTGCCGGTATGTGGGCGGGTGATGGTGTTGGCGTCCCCCGCCAACAGGTACGGCATGCGGGCGGTCACGGGCACGGCCAGGTCGAACACCGGCTGGATGGCGCGCGCGGCCTCGGGTGTGCGGCGGATCAGGCGCGCCCAGGCGGAGGGGAACTGGTTCTCGATGACGTCGCTCATCCACGGCATCAGCGCGCTCAGGTCGGCATCCGGCGCGTACGACGTGCTGAGCCCGACCTTCGCCGCCTCGGGCGGGCACGCGTACACGCCCCAGTTGACCTTGACGCCGTCGCGGCCGGGTATCACATAGATCACCGCGTGGCCCCCGGTGAACCCGATGGTGACCGCGGTGTCGGCGAGCTGGTCGACGGCCTCGGCGCAGTCGGGGACGTCATCGACGGGCACCGTCCCCCGCAAGAGGATGTATCCCGCATAGCGCGGCTTCGCTTGCGGCGCAAGCTCGGCGCGGATCACCGATCGGTAACCGTCCGCGCCGATCACGAGGTCGAAGTCGCGCTCTCGGCCGTCGTTCAGCCGCAACCGGGTTCCCTCCGCGAAGCGTCGAACCGCGGTCACGGTCTGTCCCGAGTGGTATGTCTCGTCGGGAACATGCTCGCGCAGGGACGCCCACAGTAGACCCCAGTTGCACGCCACGACGTCGAACGGTTGACGCCACAGGTCGAGCTGCCCGCCGTCGATCGGGGAACGCGTCAGCCACAGCCGACCCGACGACGCCGTCCGCCGCGCCATGGAGGTATCGATATACGCCCTGGCGAGCAGTTCCTCGTAGAGGTCGCCGGGTATGGCGATCCCGAATCCTCGCTCGGACAACTCGCCCTGGCTGCGTTCGTAGACCGTGACGTCGTGCCCGGCTCTCCGCGCCGCGGTGGCGGCGGCGCATCCGGCGATGCTGCCTCCGATGATCGCGATCCTCGCGGGAGCCGAATAGGAGCGTTCCATGATGCTCTCCCTATTCGAGACCTGAGGACACTCTACAAAGTCCCGTGCGATCACCGATCGCTGAGGCCTGTTCCGGCCGTCTGTCCACAGTGACGTAAGACGGCGGCGCGGCGCGTGACGGCCCCCCGCACCAGGTCGTGGAGGCGGCAGCGGCCGGGGCGGTGGTGTTCGACCAGGTGGGCCGCGATGAGGCGGCCGAGGGTGGCCTCGGCGGCGAAGTCCTCGTCGGGGACGGCGGTCAGGGCCGCGAGGAGGGCCCGGTCGGCGGGGCCGAGCGCGGCGACGGCGATGTCGCAGACGGCGGCGACGGCGTCGCGTTCGTTGGCCCGGCGGGCGATGTCGGCGGCCATCGTCGATAGTGGAGCGTTCGGGTGGGCGGCCAGGTGGGCCGCGGCGATGCGCAGCGCGAGGGGAAGGTGTCCGCACACCTCGGCCAGGCGCGCGGCGGCGTCGCCGGCGGCCTCGACCCGTGACGCACCGACGACGTCGGCGATCAGGGCGATGGATTCGTTGGGGCCCAGGGTGTCGACGCGGACGGGTACCGCGTCGTCCAGGGCGATGAGGCTGGCCAGGGAGTCGCGGCTGGTGACCAGCGCGAAGTTGCCCGTGCCGCCGGGCAGCAGCGGGCGGACCTGGGCGGCCTCGCGGGCGTTGTCCAGCAGCACCAGCATGTGGCGGTCGGCCAGCAGGGAGCGGTACATGGCGGCCGCGTCGTCGAGGTTGGCGGGAATGGTGGAGTCGGGCTGGCCCAGCGCGTGCAGCAGCGTGGCGAGGGCGTCGGCGGGGGTCACGGGTTCGGCGGCGTCGTAGCCGCGCAGGTCGAGGTAGAGCTGGCCCTCGGGGAAGTGTTGGCGCACTTGGTGTGCCCAGTGGACGGCCAGCGCGGTCTTGCCGACGCCGCCGGCGCCGTCGATCGCCGAGACCACGGCCGTGGTGCGTCCGTTGTAGAGCAGTTGGTCGAGTGTGGACAGTTGGTCGTCGCGCCCGACGAGGGCGGTGGGGTCGGCGGGCAGCTGCTCGGGGGCGGCGCGCGGCGGCGCCTGCGGGGTCGGGGCGTCGTTCTTGGCGTTGTCGCGCAGGATCTCGGTGCGCAGTTCGGCGAGGCGGGTCTCGGGGTCGAGGCCGAGGTCCTGGTCCAGGCGGCGTTGCAGGAGCTCGTAGACCTCGAGCGCCTCGGGGGTGCGTCCCGAGCGGTGCAGGGCGGTCATGAGCTGGCCGGCGAGGCGCTGGCGGAAGGGGTGGCGTTCGGCGAGCTCGCGGAGTTCGCCGATGTCGGGGGCGTGGTCGGGCAGGGTGAGCTCGAGTTCGGTGCGCTC
>NZ_DASQPW010000034.1:0-14807 GCF_035643755.1 Stackebrandtia sp.
GGCAGCTCGGGCAACGACGTGGCGGCGTTCGTGACGTTCGCGACCCGGTCGCTGGCGGGGAATCGGGCGCTGGCGGAGTCGATGAACGGCGCCACCGAGCAGAACTCATACTTCGGCTGGCCCGTGGTCATCGCGACCGTCGGGATCGCGATCGCGTTGTGGCGCATGACGATCGTTCGCGCGTTGTCCATCGTGATCGCGGTGGCCGCGGTGCTGTCGCTGGGCTCGGAGCTCATCGTCGACGGGACGTTCACCGGCATCGCGGCGCCCTGGAAGCTGGTCGCGGGCCTGCCGCTGCTGGACTCCGTATTGGAGTCACGGATCGCGATGATCTGCGTGCCCGCCATCGCCATCCTGTTCGCGCTGGCCGTCGGCCGCATGCGGTCGCAGCTCGAACCGCCCTGGCAGAAGGCGCCCCGGCGGCTGTGGATCGCGGCGCTCGTGGCGATCCTGCTGCCGACGGCGCCGATGCCGTTCGCCACCGATGGGCGGCAACCGGTTCCGGCGTTCTTCACTCAGGGGGTCTGGCGGCACTATGCCCCCGACGGCGGCGTCATCGTGCCGGTGCCGATTCCCGACCTGGCCTCGACCGAGGTGCTGCATTGGCAGACCAGCACCGACCTCGGCTTCCGCATCCCCGAGGGCTACTTCGTCGGGCCGAGCGGCCCCGACGGGCGCGGCACCTACGGCGCGGTCCCCCGCCCCACCACGCTGCTGCTGCGGGACGTGCGCGACAGCGGCGAGACGCCGAAGCTCACCGCCGCGCAGAAGCGCCAGGCCCACCGCGACCTGCGGCACTGGGACGCCGACGCGGTGGTATTGAATCCACAGTGGCACGACGAGGCGCTGCGGGGCGCCGTCGAGCAGGTCCTCGGCGAGCCGCGCTTCGTCGGCGGCGTGTGGGTGTGGAGGGCTCGGTAGGCGGTCATCAAGCGGCCCTAAGGATCGGGGCGCGTCCGTGGCCTCGGTGAGGTGGATGCGCACCGCGCCGAATTGCTCGGGCAGCGCCTTCAGGCTGGCCAGCCGCGGCTCGCCCGCGTCACCGATGTGGGGGCGGGAAAGCTTGTCGGCCAGGCGTTCCAGGCGGGTATCCGCCAGGATCGCGCCCACCGCCTGCTTGTCGCCCGCCGTGACGACGCAGGCCAGGGACGCGAAGTCGTCCATCAGCAGCTTCAGCACGATGTCGACCGCCTTGCCCGCGGCGTAGGCGGCCTGGTTGCCGCGGCGGCGGGCGTAGCGCTGTTGGGACCAGCCGCCCTTGGCGGTGCGGGCCTGCACGTAGTTGGTGTCCACCTTGGAACGAAGCAGGCGAGCGCCGTCGAACACCCCCACGGCGACGGCTCCCTTGCGCGCGAAGATCACCCCGACCCGAAAGCGGCGCGATGCCGCCTCGGCGAAGTGCTCGATCGCCGCGCGCGCGTCGCCGTCGGACACGTCGGACGGTCCGCCGCCCCACAGCGGCAGCTCGCACGCGGCGCGGGTCCCGTCCTCCCCGTCGACCACGAGGCCGCGGGGGGACTCGGTGGCGGTGACGATGCGGTGCCGCGTGTCGAATCCGTCGATCCACTTCAGGAATCGACGCGCGTCCACCAGGATTTCCCGGCCTCCGCCGGCCGCCGGACGATTCGTCGACAAGTCCTCCACCGATCCTCATTGACCAAAGTCGTGTGCCCCATGGGCGTTGGTGCATGGTGGCTCGCGCGCGACGCTGCGACGATCCGCCCATGCCTCAACACAATGTACTGACCTCGCGAATTCGCGACCTGGGGGGATGGTTGTCGCGCGCCTGGCCCGTCGAATCCATGGAGCGCACCGGGTTCCCCGGGCGTTGGCTCGGCGGCGCCGCGATGCTGCTGGGTCCCCTCGCCCTGTTGACCGGGGTGCTGTCGCGGGCGCGGTACCACTTCTTCTTCCCCGATCAGCTGAGGGGTTATGTCGAGACGCCCGGGCTGATGACCGCCGCGTCGTCCTGCTTCATCGCCGGGTATGTGCTGCTGTGGCCCGCCGTCGCCCTGATCGTCAGGCGCGTGTCGACCGTCAGTCCGGGCTGGGCGCTGTGGGGAGGGATGCTGGTGTATCTCGGGATCGCCGCGCGCGCGTTCCACGCCGGCGTCGACCACCTGGCGTTTCAGCTGGCGGCGATTCACGGCGCCGACTCGGCGACCGCGACGTTGACCCGCGCCTACCCGGCGTTTCACGTCTTCCACGTCGCGACGGCGGCGTTGTTCTTCGGATGGATCGTGCTGGCGATCGGGGCGTGGCGCGCCCGGGTGATCGGGCCGGTGAGCGCCGTGGCCTTGGCGCTGACCTCGGCCCTGCCCATCGGTGTCCTGAAGGGAACGACGCCGTCGTCCGTCGTGGCCGCCGTGGGCCTGTGCGTCGCGCTGCTGCCCCTGGGCGTGCGCACCCTGCGCGACGGCCCACGGCCGCGCCCGGCCACCGTGGCGCGGTGGTTCGGGCTGCTGGCCGTGGTTCTGGTCGTCGGCTATCTGCTCGGCGAGGCCGGTTAGGCCGGCTACTCGGCCTTCTGCTGGACCGCGGAGATGTCGAACTCGAGGTTGATCTTGTCGGATACCAGGACGCCGCCGGTTTCCAGCGCCGCCTGGAAGTTGACGCCGAAGTCGCGGCGGTTCACCGTGGCCTTGCCGTCCAGGCCGATGCGGCGGTTGCCGTACGGGTCGATGGCGGTGCCGGTGTACTCCAGGTCGATCGAGATCGGCTTGGTGACGTCCTTGATGGTCAGGTCGCCGTTGAGGCGGAACTCCTCGGCGTCGACCGCCTCGATGCTGGTGCTGCGGAAGGTGATCTCCGGGTAGTTGGGCGCGTCGAAGAAGTCGTTGGTGCGCAGGTGGCCGTCGCGCTGTTCGTTGCCGGTGTCGACGCTGGCGACCTTGAGGGTCACCTCGGCGGTGGACCTGGTCGGGTCGTCGGCGTCCAGGACGCCGCTGGCGTTGAACTCGGCGAAGTATCCCCGCACCTTGGTGACCATGGCGTGACGGGCCACGAAGCCGAAGCGGCTGTGGGTCGGGTCGACGACGTAGGTGCCGGCCAGGGCGGGATCGACCGTGGTGGTCATTGCTCCTCCTCGAAGGAATTTTGTTGATGTGTCAACAACTGTAGCGGAATTTTGTTGATGTGTCAACAAATGCGTTAGAATTGTCGCATGTCGCAACCCCGATGGCTGGACGAACGAGAACAATGCATGTGGCGCACCTACCGAGAGATGTATCGCAGCCTGGAATCCGCGCTCGACCGCGAGCTCACCCAGGACTCGGGACTGTCGGGCGCCGACTACGCGATCCTGGTGCCGCTGTCGGAATCCCCCGACGGCGCGCTGCGGTCGCGCGAGCTGCGCGGCGAGATGAACTGGGACCGCACCCGGCTGGCGCATCAGTTGCGGCGCATGGAGGAACGCGGGCTGCTGGTGCGCGAGTCCTGCGCCGAGGACGCGCGCGGCATGGTCGCCCGGCTCACCCCCGCCGGGCGCGAGGTCATCGAGAAGGCCGCCCCCGGCCACGTCGCGGCCGTGCGCCGCTTCTTCATCGACCAGCTGTCCCCCGAGGAGCTGGACACGATGCGCACCGTCGCCGACAAGGTGCTGGCCCGCCTCCGCGAAGCGGAAACGGGCCAGTAAGCACGGCGTCGTCAGACGTTGAAACCGAGGGCGCGCAGCTGATCGCGGCCCTCGTCGGTGATCTTGTCGGGGCCCCACGGCGGGATCCACACCCAGTTGATCCGCATGTCGTCCACCAGCCCCCCGCCGGGGCCGGTGCACAGCGCCGAGCGGGTCTGGTCCTCGATGACGTCGGTGAGCGGGCAGGCCGCCGAGGTCAGCGTCATGTCGAGGGTGGCGACGTTGTCGTCGTCGACGTGGACGCCGTACACCAGGCCGAGGTCGACGACGTTGATGCCCAGCTCGGGGTCGACGACGTCCTTCATCGCCTCGGTGACGTCCTCGATCGACGGCTTGACCTTGGCCTCGGCCGCCTCGGTCGTCGGGGTTTCGGTGTCTGTCATTGGTCTTCGTCTCCGCTCTTGGATTCGGCGCTGGCGCGGACCGCGGCGTCCTTGAACGCCATCCACGACAGCAGCGCGCACTTCACTCGGGCCGGGAACTTCGAGACCCCGGCGAAGGCCACCGCGTCTTCCAACACATCGGCGTCGGGTTCCATTTCACCACGGCTGACCATCAGGTCCGAAAACGACTCCAGGGTGGACAGCGCCTGGTCGAAGTTCTTGCCGCGCACCAGGTCGTACAGCACGCTGGCGCTCGCCTGCGAGATGGAACAACCGACGTTGTCGTAGGAGACATCGGCGACGGTGCCGCCGTCCAGGTGCACCCGCAGGGTGATCTCGTCGCCGCAGGTGGGATTGACGTGGTGGACCTCGGCCTCATACGGCTCCCGCAGCCCCTTGCCGTGCGGGTTGCGGTAGTGGTCGAGGATGACCTCCTGGTACAGCTCGTCCAGCATCAGCCAAACACCTTCCGGGTCTTCTCCAGCGCCGCCACCAGCGCGTCCACTTCGGACTTGGTGGTGTAGATGTAGAACGACGCCCGGGTGGTGGCCGGCACGCCGTAGCGGGCGCAGGTGGGCTTGGCGCAGTGGTGGCCGACCCGCACCGCGACCCCCTCGGAGTCCAGCACCTGCCCGACGTCGTGGGGGTGGATGCCCTCCAGGTGGAACGAGATGCAGCCGCCGCGGCCCACGGGGACGCGCGGTCCGATGATCCGCAGCCCCGGCACGGTCTCCAGCGCCGGCAGCGCGTAGGACGCCAGCTCCTTCTCGTGCCACTGCACCGCGCGCATGTCCAGCGCGGACAGGTAGTCCACGGCGGCGCCCAGGCCCACGGCCTGGGTGATCGGCGGGGTGCCCGCCTCGAAGCGCGCCGGCGGCGCCGCGAAGGTGGACTTCTCCATGGTCACGGTGCCGATCATGGAGCCGCCGCCCAGGAACGGCGGCATCGCCGACAGCAGCTCGCCACGCCCCCACAGCACGCCGATGCCGGTGGGGCCGCACATCTTGTGCCCGGTGAAGGCGACGAAGTCGACGTCCAGCGCGGTGATGTCCATCGGCAGGTGCGGCACGGACTGCGAGCAGTCCAGCATCACCAGGGCGCCGACCTCCCTCGCCCGGGCCCGAATCCGCGCGATCGGGTTGATGGTGCCCAGGATGTTGGACATGTGCACGAAGGACACGATCTTGGTGCGCTCGTTGACGAGCTCGTCCAGGTGGGACTCGTCGAGCCGCCCGGAGTCGGTGAGGCCGAACCAGCGCAGCGTCGCTCCAGTGCGCTCGCACAACAGCTGCCACGGGACGATGTTGGAGTGGTGCTCCATTTCGGAGATCACCACCTCGTCGCCGGGGCCCAGCGCGAAGCGCGGGTCGCCGCCGCGCTGCAGCGAGGACGCCAGCATCGCGTAGGCGACCAGGTTGATCGCCTCGGTGGAGTTCTTGGTGAAGACGATCTCGTCGTGGCTGGGCGCGTTGATGAACGCCGCGACCTTGGACCGGGCCCCCTCGTACGCCTCCGTCGACTCGGTGCCGAGCTGGTGCACGGCGCGGGCGATGTTGGCGTTGTGCTCGGCGGCGAACGTGCTCATCGCGTCGATGACCTGGCGCGGCTTCTGCGAGGTGTTGCCCGAGTCCAGGTACACCAGGTCCTTGCCGTTGACCTGGCGGGCGAGGATCGGGAAGTCGGCGCGGATCTTGTCGACGTCCAGCTGGCGGATGTCGGCGGGACGCTGCGGTTCAAGATCGCTGCACATGGCCGTTAGTCCCCGACCTTGGCCGTGCCGGCACCGGCGACGAAGCGTTCGTAGCCCTCGACCTCGAGGCGCTCCGACAGCTCGGAGCCGCCCTCCTCCACGATGCGTCCGTCGACGAAGACGTGGACGAAGTCCGGCTTCACGTAGCGCAGGATGCGCGTGTAGTGGGTGATGAGCAGGAAACCGGCGCCGGTGTTGGTCTTGGAGCGGTTGACGCCCTCGCTGACGATGCGCAGCGCGTCGATGTCGAGCCCGGAGTCGGTCTCGTCCAGCACGGCGATCTTCGGCTTGAGCAGCTCCAGCTGCATGATCTCGTGGCGCTTCTTCTCGCCGCCGGAGAAGCCCTCGTTGACGTTGCGCTGCGCGAACGCCTCGTCCATCTGGAGGTCGGACATCGCGGTCTTGAGGTCCTTCATCCAGGTGCGCAGCTTCGGGGCCTCGCCGTCCAGCGCGGTCTTGGCGGTGCGCAGGAAGTTGGACACCGACACGCCGGGCACCTCGACCGGGTACTGCATGGCCAGGAACAGGCCGGCGCGGGCTCGCTCGTCCACGGTCATGGCCAGGATGTCCTCGCCGTCCAGGGTCACCGAGCCACCGGTGATGGTGTACTTCGGGTGGCCCGCGATCGAGTAGGCCAGGGTCGACTTGCCCGACCCGTTGGGGCCCATGATCGCGTGCGTCTCCCCGGAATTGATGGTGAGGTTGACGCCCTTGAGGATCTGCTTGTCCTCGCCCTCGCCGATGTTCACCGAGACGTGAAGGTCGCGAATGGACAGAGTGCTCATTGAAAAACTTCTCCCGATATCTCGTAACTTCTTGGAGGCAAGGCTCAGGTACACGTCCCCGTCGCGGATCTCGACGGGGTAGATGTCCACCGGCACCGTGGCCGGCAGACCGCTGGGCTTTCCGGTGCGCAGGTCGAAGCGCGAACCGTGCAGCCAGCATTCGATGGTGCAGTCCTCGACGTCCCCTTCGGACAGCGCCACGGCGGCGTGGGAGCACTCGTCGTAGATGGCGAAGACGCCCTCGTCGTTGCGCACCAAGGCGATCGGCGTGCCGTCGATCTCGGCGCGGATCGGCTGCTCGACCGGCAGCTCCTCGACCGCGCAGACGCGGATGAAGTCCTCGGCGGTGTCGGTCATGGGGCCACCTCGTCGAGCCGGGCCTCGATGGTGTCGTGCAGCCGCTCGCGCAGCTCCTCCACGGGGATCTTGTTCACCAGGTCGGCGAAGAACCCGCGCACCACCAGGCGGCGGGCCTCGTCGGCGGCGATGCCGCGCGACTGGAGGTAGAACAGCTGCTCGTCGTCGAAGCGCCCGGTGGCGCTGGCGTGGCCCGCCGACACGATCTCGCCGGTCTCGATCTCGAGGTTGGGCACCGAGTCGGCGCGGGCGCCGTCGGTGAGCACCAGGTTGCGGTTGATCTCGTAGGTGTCGGTGCCGGTGGCGACGTCCTGGATCAGCACGTCGCCCACCCACACGGTGTGGGCGTCGGCGCCCTGCAGGGCACCGCGGTAGTTGACGTTGCTGCGGCAGTCGGGCACGCCGTGGTCGATGAGCTGGCGGTGCTCGAAGTGCTGGCCGCGGTCGGCGAAGTACAGGCCGTGGGCGTCGATGGAGCCGCCGGGGCCGGCGAACTCGGCCGACAGGTACTGGCGCACCAGGTCGCCGCCCAGCGTCACGGCCACGTGCTTGAGGGTCGCGTCGCGGCCGATGCGGGCCTTCTGGTGCTGCAGCTGCACCGTGTCGGAGTCCCAGTCGGCGACGCTGACCAGGGTGAGCTGGGAGTTGGCGCCGACGCTGATCTCGATGTTGTCGGCCAGGGTGGCGGAACCGACCTGGTCGAGCACCACGGTCACCGCGGCGGACTCGCCGACGTCGATGAAGGTGTGGCCGAAGGACGCGCCCTGCGATCCCTGCCCGTTCACCTTCACCACCACGGGTGAGTCCACGACGGCGTTGCGCGCCACCGCCAGCAGCAGCGCGCGATCCATCGACGTGAACGCCTGGGCGCTGGGACGGTCGAAGGGCGTCAGGATCGAGCCGATGCGCTTGTCGTCCTTGCCGACCGTGGTGATGGACACGCCCTCGGGCAGCTCGCCGTATTCGTGGCGCGGCGCGGCCGCGGCGGGCGCGGCCGAGGAGTCATGCAGACCGCGCAGCCGACGCAGCGGGGTGAACCGCCAGTCCTCCTCGCGGCCGTTCAGCGTCGGGAAATCGTCCACGTTGAAGGACCGCAGCAGCTGCGATTTCGTCTTCGGCGGGACGATCTCCGGCGGCACCGCGCCGTGCGAATGCGGGCGCGCCAAGGCATCGGTGGTCAATTCGGGTCTACTCCTACTTCTCGTCGTGATGGGCGTCGACCGGCGTCAGCCGACCGCCCCCTCCATCTGCAGTTCGATGAGCCGGTTGAGCTCGAGGGCGTACTCCATCGGCAGCTCCTTGGCGACCGGCTCGATGAACCCGCGCACGATCATGGCCATGGCCTCGTCCTCGGTGAGGCCCCGGCTCATCAGGTAGAACAGCTGATCGTCGGAGATCTTCGACACCGTGGCCTCGTGTCCCATCTGGACATCGTCCTCGCGGACGTCCACATAGGGGTAGGTGTCGGAGCGCGAGATCGTGTCCACCAGCAGCGCGTCGCACTTCACGGTGGACTTGGAGTGGTGGGAGCCGTCGTTGACCTGCACCAGGCCGCGGTAGGAGGTGCGTCCGCCGCCGCGCGCGATCGACTTGGAGATGATCGTCGATGAGGTGTGCGGCGCGGCGTGGGTCATCTTGGCGCCGGCGTCCTGGTGCTGGCCCTCGCCGGCCATGGCGACGCTGAGCACCTCGCCCTTGGCGTGCTCGCCGGTCATGACGACCGCCGGGTACTTCATGGTGACCTTGGAGCCCAGGTTGCCGTCCACCCATTCCATGGTGGCGCCCTCCTCGGCGACGGCGCGCTTGGTGACCAGGTTGTAGACGTTGTTCGACCAGTTCTGGATCGTGGTGTAGCGGCAGCGGCCGCCCTTCTTCACGATGATCTCCACCACCGCCGAGTGCAGCGAGTCGGAGCTGTAGATCGGCGCGGTGCAGCCCTCGACGTAGTGGACGTAGGCGCCCTCGTCCACGATGATCAGGGTGCGCTCGAACTGGCCCATGTTCTCGGTGTTGATCCGGAAGTAGGCCTGCAGCGGGATGTCCACGTGGACGCCCGGCGGCACGTAGATGAAGGAGCCTCCGCTCCACACCGCGGTGTTGAGGGACGCGAACTTGTTGTCCCCCACCGGGATCACGGAGCCGAAGTACTTCTGGAAGATCTCGGGGTGCTCCTTGAGACCGGTGTCGGTGTCGAGGAAGATGACGCCCTTCTCCTCCAGGTCCTCGCGGATCTTGTGGTAGACCACCTCGGACTCGTACTGGGCGGCGACGCCCGCGACCAGGCGCTGCTTCTCCGCCTCGGGGATGCCCAGCTTGTCGTAGGTGTCCCTGATGTCGGCCGGGAGGTCCTCCCAGGACTCCGCCTGGCCCTCGGTGGACTTCACGAAGTACTTGATGTTGTCGAAGTCGATGCCCGACAGGTCGGCGCCCCAGTTCGGCATCGGCTTGCGGTCGAACAGCTTCAGGCCCTTGAGTCGCAGCTTCAGCATCCACTCCGGCTCGCTCTTCTTGCCGGAGATGTCGCGCACGACGTCTTCCGACAACCCCCGGCGCGCCGAGGCGCCCGCCACGTCCGAGTCGGCCCAGCCGTACTCGTACTTACCAAGCGACGCAAGGGTTTCCTCTTGGGTCAATGGTGTGGCCTGAGTGGTGTCAGTCATGTCGTCCTCACCTGTCGTTGTTGTCGATAATGGGCAAAGTCCGGGCCCCGGCGCCGGGGCCGGGAATGTAGGTGGTGCACACGCCGTCGCCGTTGGCGATCGTGGCCAGCCGTTGCACGTGATGGCCCACCAGACGCGATATGACCGCGGTCTCAGCCTCGCACAGCTGCGGGAACTGCGCGGCCACGTGCGAGACCGGGCAGTGATGCTGGCACAGCTGGCCTCCCCCGGCGATCACGCTGGTGGAGGCGGCGTAGCCCTCGTGGGACAGCGCCTCGGCCAGCGCGGTGGCCCGGGCCATCGGCGTGTCGTCGGCGGCGTCCATGGCGTCGCGGCAGCGGTTCTCCAGCAGCGTCACCTGCTCGGCGGCGAAGGCGGAGACCTCGCCCGGTCCACCGTGGCGCTGGATCCAGCGCAGCGCCTGGGTGGCCAGGTCGTCGTAGTGGTGGTCGAAGGTGTCGCGGGCGGCCTCGGTGAGCAGGTAGGTGCGGGCCGGACGGCCGCGGCCGCGCCCGGGCGTGTTGTCGGGTTCGCGGGTGGTGACCAGGCCCTCGGCGGTCATGGCGTCGAGGTGCTTGCGGACCGCGACCGGCGTGATGTTCAGGGACGCGGCGAGGTCGCGGGCGGTGGAGTTGGGGTTTTCGAGCAGCAGTTGTGCGACCCGTTGACGGGTTTGCCCGTCCGGGGTACTGCAGCCGTTCGGCTGGCGGGTCGCGACGTTTTCCACAACCCCAGTGTTGCTTATTTCCCGGAAGGACGCCAACCCGGGGTCGGTGACCCGGGGCACATCCGTACTCTTCTACAACGTGTCAACGAAATGGGTCCGCCGGATCGCGTTGATCAACGTGATCGTAAACGTCATCATCGTGCTGACCGGCGGCGCGGTGCGCCTGACGGACTCGGGCATGGGCTGCGCGTCCTGGCCGAACTGCACCCCCGAGACGTTCTTCCCCACCCCGGCGATGGGAATCCACTCCGCCATCGAGTGGAGCAACCGCCTGTTCGGCGGCGTGGTGACGGTGGTCGCGCTGGCGGCCTTCATCGCCGCGCTGCTGCGGCGGCCGCGCCGGAAATCCTTGGTGTGGTTGACATTCAGCGTGGGCCTCGGCGTGATCGTCCAGGCGCTGATCGGCGCGGTCACGGTGGGCACCGTGCTGTCGCCGTACATGGTCAGCGTCCACTTCCTGGTGTCGATGGCGGTGCTGGCGGTGGCGTACGCCGCGTGGGTGCGCGCGGGCGAGCCCGACGGCGAGGCCCGGGCCCTGGCGGCGCCCGCGGTGGTGTGGCTGTGGCGTTCGATCGCGGCGGTGACCCTGGTGACCCTGACGGCGGGCACCGTGGTGACCGGGGCGGGCCCGCGCGCGGGCGACGCGAACGCCCCGCGGCTGGCCATCGACGAGGCCGCGGCCGCCCAGGCGCACGCCGACCTGGCTTGCCTGCTGATCGGGCTGTCGGTGGGCCTGGTGTTCGCCGCCTTCGCCGCCAAGGTCGGTCCCCGCACCCGGCGCGCCGCGATCGTCCTGGTGGTCGTGGAGGCCGCCCAGGGGCTGATCGGCCTGGTGCAGTACCTGACGGACCTGCCCGTGGCGCTGGTGGCCGCGCACATGCTGGGCGCGGCACTGCTGTGGTTGGCGGTACTGGCGGTCGGCACGAGCCTGCGGCACCGGCTACCGCGCCCGCTGGAGGCCGCCACCGTCATCGAGGTCACGCCGACCGCCGACGACGAAGAGGACGACGCCGAGGAGCCCGTGGCCGCCTCGGCGACCTGACCAGGTCGGGCCATGTGGGTCGGCCGAACGTCCCACTACCCTCGGGCGGCGTGAACGACTCCCCCGTCACCGCTCCGTCACGCCCGATCGCCCGCCGCGCCGCATCGGCCGTTTGGGCCACGCTGTCGCGAAATCGGCGGCTGTTGCGGGTGCTCGCGGTCATCATCGCGGTGCTCGCGGGGGTCAACTTCGTCACCAGGTTCGGTCCGATCCACACCGGGATCGAGGTGGAGCCCGCGGTCGCGGTCGCCCTGATCGTCCTGGCCCGCAGGCACGGCCTGAGCTGGCACGACCTCGGCCTGTCCCGCCGCACCTGGGGGCGCGGCCTGCGATACGCGGCGACGGGGGTCGCGGCGGTGGCCGCGGTGTACCTGGTCGGGCTGATCGTCCCGCTGACCCGCCAGGCGTTCATCGACTCGCGCTACGAGCTGGGCGCGGGAACCGCGCTGCTCACGGGCCTCGTCCTGGTACCGCTGGGGACCGTGCTGTTGGAGGAGGTGGCGTTCCGGGGTGTCCTGATCGGACTGTTGGGACGGCACAAGAACCTCACCCTGGCGATCTCGGTGTCGTCGGTACTGTTCGGCCTGTGGCACGTGCTGCCGTCGCTCGCCATGGGCGCCAACCGTTTGGTGGCGTCGGTGGTGGGCGAGGGCGTGCTGTCGCACGTGTTGATGGTCGCGGTGGTGGTGGCGTTCACCGGCGGCGCGGGTTGGCTGCTGTGCGAGGTGCGGCGGCGCAGCGGAAGCCTGCTGGCGCCCGTGGGGCTGCACTGGGCCACCAACGGCCTCGGGGTGCTGCTCACCAGCGCGCTGTGGTCGCTGCGGTTGGTGTGAGCCGTCACGCCGCCGCGTCGGCCAACCACTCCACCATGGACTCCGCGTGCTTGAGCACCGACACGTGTCCCTCCCCGGGGTAGGTGCGCAGCCGCGCGCCCCGACAGTGCTCGGCCAGCCATCGGCCGTGCCCCACGGGAACCATCCGGTCGTCCTCGCCGTGCACCAGCAGCAGCGGCGCGGTCACCTCGGCCGGGTCGAAACCCCACGGCGACACGTACGCGATGTCGTCGTCGACCAGTCCGCCGTCGTCGCTTTCCATCGCGGGCACCACGACCCGCAGCATCCACGACCACTCGCCCCGCAACGCCTGGTTGTCGCCGTCGGTGAAGCTGTCGGGGTCGAACTCCGCGCCGGCCTCGTACTTCTCCTTGGCGGCAACGCCCGCCATCGCCGCGCGCGAGGACGCCTCCCCCGAGCTGGTCATGCCCGCGAAATAGTCCAGCCCCTCGGCCCCGTACGGCGCCGGCCCGGAGCCGCAGGCCACCGCGAGCACCCGATCCCCCAACAGAGCGCCGCAGGCCAGCGCGTGCGGGCCGCCCCCGGAGTGCCCCGCCGTCGCGAACCGCTCGACGCCCAGGTGGTCGGCCACCACCGCGGCGAGCCGCGCCGCCGAGCCCACGGTGCGCCCGGCCTGCCGAGTGGACCCGCCGTAACCGGGACGGTCGTAGCCGACCCAGCGAATCCCGAGCCGCTGCGACAGCGGGAACAGCGGCTCCGGCGGGGTGCCGATGTTCGGCGTGCCGTGATGCCACAGCACGGTCAGGCGGGCGTCGGCGGGACCGGTGTCGTAGGCGTGCAGGGTGTGGCCGTCGCCCACGTCCAGGTCGAATTCGCGAATCATGCGGCCGACAGTAGCCGCAGGTGTTCACACCCGCGCCGCGATGGCGCGCGCCATGCGCCCGGCGGCGGCGTCGTCGTGGGAGAAGAACAGCGACGGCTCGGCGAGCTCCAGCTCCAGCAACAGCAGGTCGTCGCCGTCGCCGATCACGTCGACGCGGGCGTACAGCGGCGCGCCGTCGCCGCCGACCGCCTCCATCGCCGCGGCGCCCAGCGCGCGCTCGGCGTCGGTGGCCCGCGAGGGGAGGATGATCTCGTCCTTGTACAGCCCGACGTCGCCCTCGTACGGTCCGTCCAACATGGCCGATTTGCGGACGGTGTGGGACAGCTCCCCGTCGATGTAGATCAGCGCGCGTTCGCCGTTGGCGTCCACGTCGTGCAGGTACGGCTGGGCCATGACCGTGGTGCCCGCCTCGTGCAGCCGGGCCACGTGGGCGGCGGCCAGCTCGCCCTGCCCGTAATCGTCCATGATGTAGCGTCCGGCGTCGCGGCTGCCCGCGCCGACCGACGGCTTCAGCACCCACTCCCCCGCCTCGGGCAGGTCGACGCGCGTGCCCGGCGGCAGCCAGGTGGTGGGCACCACCGGCACGCCGGCGGCGGCCAGCTCGCCGAGATAACGCTTGTCGGTGTTCCATTCGACGAGCTTGGCCGGGTTGTACAGCCGCGGCACGGCGCGGGCCCAGGCCAGGAAGCGGGCGCGGCGGTCCTGGTAGTCCCAGGGGCAGCGGATCACCGTGGCGTCGAAGGAGTCCCAGTCCACCGAAGGGTCGTTCCAGACCGCGGGCACGCCGGTGACACCCAGGTCGCTCAGGGGGTCGAGCAGCAGGGTCTCGTCAGGGTCCAGTGTGGGTAGTGCGGAGCACGTGACGAGAGCGACGGTCGACATAGCTCGACACGGTACCCGAGGCGCTACAGCAGGAAGGTGTCCACCGCCAGCGCGACGAACAACAGGGTGAGGTAGCTGGTCGACCAGTGGAACAGCCGCATGGGCTTCAGGTTCTCGCCGCGGCGGGCCCGCTGATACAGGCGGTGAGCCTCCACACAGAACATCGCGCCGGTGAGCAGCGCCACGATCCCGTAGACGGGCGTGGTGGTCAACGGCCACAGCGCCAGCGAGGTCAGCACGGTCAGCCAGGTGTAGATGACGGTCTCCAGGCCGACCCGGCGCGCCGAGGCCACCACGGGCAGCATCGGGATTCCGGCGGCGGCGTAGTCGTCCTTGTACTTGACCGCCAGCGCCCAAAAGTGCGGGGGCTGCCAGAAGAAGACCACCGCGAACAGCACCCACGCCTCAATGGACAGCCCGCCGGTGACGGCGGCCCAGCCGATCAGCACCGGGGCCGCGCCGCAGACGCCGCCCCACACGGTGTTGGCGGCGGTGGTCCGCTTCAGCCACAGCGTGTAGACGAGGTCGTAGTAGGCGATGGCGCCCAGGGTGAGCGCGGCGGCCAGGAGGTTGGTGGCCACGGCCATCATCGTCACCGAGACCACCGCCAGCACCAGGCCGAAGACCAGGGCGCTGGAGGGCGACACGGCGTGCTGCGGGATGGGGCGTCGGGAGGTCCGGCGCATCAGTTGGTCGATGTCGCGGTCGATGTAGCAGTTCAGGGCGTTGGCGGCCCCGGCGGCCAGCGCGCCGCCGATGACGACGACCGCGACGGTCAGCCAGGACGGCAGCCGCTGGCCCGCCAACCGGGCCGCCAGCAGCATGGCCGGGACGGTGGTAATGAGCAGCAGCTCGACGATGCGCGGTTTCGTCAGCGACACATAGGCTTTGAGGATGGTCGCGATCGTGG
>NZ_DASQPW010000035.1:0-10709 GCF_035643755.1 Stackebrandtia sp.
ATCTGACCTGGCATCTGGGCCCCGGCGACCGCATCGGCCTGGTGGGGGTCAACGGCTCGGGCAAGACCTCCCTGCTGCGCGCCCTGGTCGGCGCCACCCGGGACGAGAGCCCCGCCCGCGGCCGCGTCAAGGTCGGCAAGACGGTGCGGCTGGCGTACCTCTCCCAGGAGGTCGCCGAGCTCGACCCCACCTGGCGGGTGCTCGAGGCGGTGCAGCGGGTCCGTGAACACGTCGACCTCGGCAAGAACCGCTCCCTGTCGGCCTCACAGCTGTGCGAACAGTTCGGCTTCGCGGGCACCAAGCAGTGGACGCCCGTGGGCGATCTGTCCGGTGGGGAGCGCCGCCGCCTGCAACTGTTGCGGCTGTTGATGGACGAACCCAACGTCCTGTTGATGGACGAACCCACCAACGACCTCGACATCGAGACATTGACCCAGCTAGAGGACCTTTTGGACGGTTGGCCCGGCTCGATGATCGTGGTCAGCCACGACCGCTACTTCATCGAACGCACCACCGACACCGTCCACGCCCTGCTCGGCGACCGCACCCTGCGCATGCTGCCCGGCGGCATCGACGAGTATCTGCGGCGCCGCCGCGACGCCGACGACGCGACGCCCGCCGCCCGCCGCCGCACCGGCGGCGACAGCCGCGCCGCCCAGAAGGAGGTCGCCCGCATCGAGCGCCAACTCGATCGCTTGGCGTCCAAGGAGAAGGAACTCCACGCGGCGATGGCGACCCACGCCACCGACGCCGACAAGCTCGCCCAGCTCACCGACGAGCTCACCGCGGTCGGCACCCAACAGGCCGACCTGGAGGAACGCTGGATGGAGTTGGCGGAGGACTGAACCGCGGCTAACCGTCCAGTTTGGCGAGATCGCGCTCGGCGTACAGGCGGTGTTCCCACTCCTCGTTGAGGACGATACGCAGGCACCGCGAGAGCGGGAAGTTCTCCAGGCGGGGCCAGCCCGGCTCGGTGCGGGTGACCCGGGAGTCGAGCTGTTGGCGCGTCAGGGATTCCAGGACGCCGCCGACCATGGCCTGGCGCTGTCGCCGCACGGCGAGCACCTCGTCCAGCGAGGGCCGAACCTCGCGGTCCCAGGGGACCCCGTCCCACCCGGACGCCTCGTCCCACGGCAGATCCCAGGGATGCCAGGGCGACGGGTCGCCCAACACCATGCGACCCACCCATACCGCGCTGGCGAAGTTGAGGTGGCGCAGCGTCTCGATGAACGACCATTCGCCGTCGACGCCGCGATGCAGCGCCGCCGGGTCGAGTCTCGCCGCGCGGGCCACGGTGCCGTCCCACAGCCGCCGAAGGATCCCCCACGCCTCGCGGAACCCTTCGGGGTCGGTGGGACGCATCCGGGCGCGCTCGGGCATCCGGCGGTCGAGCTCGGCCTCGACCAGGGGCCCGATGTCGACGCCGTTGACGGTGACGTTCGTCAGCCTGCCGCTGACGTGGACGTTGGCGAACTCGGCGCCCCGCACCCGGATGTCGTGGAAATCGGTGCCGCGCACGTCGATGTCGGCGAAGGTCGCCTCGCGGATCTCTTGGTTGTGATGGTCGGTCATGGCGCTCACCCTAGACGTCAGGTGCGATACGGCCGGGCCGAACCGAATCGCGCGACGTAGTGCCACACCCGCTTCAGCGCCTGCGGGTCGTGTCGGCCCGATCGGTGGGCGTCGCCGATCACGCGGGCGTCCAGCCAGCCGTCCACCGCGATGCGCTCCCCCAGGGCGACGAATTCGCCGCCGCGGTATTCGGGGTGGCGGCGTAGCTCCGCTGTGGACAGACGGTGCCCGTGGTGCCATTCCACAGGGCAGGGCAGTTCTCGCGCCGCGGACTCCACAGTGGTGCCGCGGTGGCACGGGTCCAGCACCAGCGCCTCGACGTCGCGGTCCAGTCGCACCGGGCCGTGGACCTGGGCCTCGATGTAGTCGTCCAGCGGGTCGTGGTCGTCCGCCTCGGCCAGCGGGATCAGCGACATCCGTTCGGCCACACCGAAGTCCGTGGGTTCGAACACGCTGTCGGGATAGCAGAACGTGGTGCGCGGCAGGGTCTCGGGGCGGAGGCGAAGGTGGGCGGAGCCGAAGCGCGCCGCCGCGCCGCAGGGCGGGAGCGGAAGTTCAGGGCCCCGTAGACGGGGCGTTCGTGGGCGGGGGCGTCGTCGTAGGCGCGATCGAAGATGCGGCTCTCCCAGCGCCAGCGGTCCCCGCCGGGGTGGGCGGTGAGGCCGCCGTTGCTGGTGCCCGTGACGAATTGCGAGCGGTAGATCCCCTCGGCGGCAAGGGCTTCGAGGATGGAGGATCCCCGGTTCGCGGCGCGGTCGGGGTGAAAGTTCAGCGTGACGCGCAGCGCGGGCGCCAGGGCGGTGCCCGACGACAGCGCGGCCACGTGCCGCACCGCGCGTCGCTGTCGAGGCGAGGTCGTGTCGGAGGACATGGGCGCCGGCGGGTTCGCTACAGCGGGCCGCGGCCCGCGCGCAGCAGCAACAGGGCCAGCTGGGTGCCGTCCTCGCCCAGGGCCTCGCGGAAGCGTTCGCAGATCTGGCGCTCCCGGGACAGCACCAGCCGGGTGCCGCCCGAGGCCATCCGCCTTCGCCCCACCTCCTTGGACACCTGTGAGCGTTCCTGCCACAGGCGGATGATCTCCTCGTCGATGGAGTTGATGCGGTCCCGCAGCTCGCTGATGTCGGTGTCGGCGGCGGGGGTGATGGTGTCGGTGGTCATGTCCGGTGCTCCTGTCGAGTTTCGCGGTGTGTGCCGTGCGGTGGACCCGCGGCCCGGACATGAAAAACGCCCCGGGCCGATGCCCGAGGCGGTAGGTCTTTGTGGCTCAGCGCGACCTACGGCCCGGACAACCGGTGCCGTAGTAGCCATAAAATCGCGCGTTGCTGCTCACGTCGGCAAGTATGCCACAGCATCGCCGCAGCGCAAACATGACGAGGGGCGCCTCCCGCGATGCGGGAGGCGCCCCGGCGCGATTGTTCAACCCCCTACGGGTCGATCGTTCGCGGAGTCTTACTTGGCGTCGCCCCAGGTGGCGGCGACCTTGCGACGGCGCAGCACCACGATGGCGGCGGCACCGGCCAGCAGCAGACCCAGGCCGACGAGGGCCGAGTTGGTCAGCGACATACCGGTGACCGGCAGGGTGTCGCCGTTCTCCAGCTCGAAGGAGACGTTCTTGCTCACCTGGCCGGGGATGGCCTTGGCAAGGATCAGCTTCTGGGGCTGGTCGTGCTTGACGTCCTTCGACGCCGCGGGCGTACCAGTGCCCAGGAAGACCGAGCCGGTCTGCTGCACGACGTCACTGGTCATGGTCATGGTGACCGAGTCGGTTCCGTCGTCGGGAAGCAGCCAGAACTTCTCGCCCGGCTTGACGCTCTTGATTTCCTTGTCGTTGGCGTCAACGGCCTTGGCGCCCTTGACGTCCAGCTTGGTCTCGCCAGGAGCGTTGACCTTGAACGGGCCGCCACGGGTCGAGGTGTCGAACTTCTTCGGGCCGTCGAGGGTGATCTCGTTGCTGGGCTCGGGCATCTTGGTGGCGTTCTTGGTCAAGTACGAGTACTCGGCCGCCACAACGCCGTTCACGGCGTCGCCTTCGTCCGTGGCCTTGTCGGTGTTCAGGACGAAGTCGTCCGTGAAGCTCCACACCGAGGTCTGCGTCGCGGTGTACGCGGCCTGGTCGAGGGTCTTCTCGTCGAGGCCGGAGGCGTCAGCGCCCGCGGCCTTGGCCAGGTCGGCGCCGCTCTTGGTCGGGTACGCGTTGTTCAGCACCCAGTTGACCTTGTCCAGGTTGGCCACGTTGGAGTTGTCCCACGTGCCTTCCTGGTAGAGCTGCGTCACGTCCAGGGGGTGGTGGATGTCGATGCAGTACGCCAACGCGGCGTCGCCGCCGGCCTTCGGGGTCAGGCTCATGATGCCCGCCTCGACTCGGCTGACGGAACTGTTGTCGGCTCCATTGACCATCCAGCCCGGTCCCGCCGTAACGGTGACCTGGGTTGGGCCGTCTTTCGGGTCGTCGGCGAAGGCGGTGCCGCCCATTCCGAGACCCATGGCGCCGGCGGCCGTGAGGGCAAGGCCCGCCCGCATCCAGGATTTCTTCATATTGTGTGTCCCTCCCGGGGGAACTTTTTGTGGTGGGGGAAATACTTCCGAGGAACACACGTTAGCGGATCGAATACGGTTGCGGGAGGGGGCAATCTTTAATGGTCCGTTTTGCCGGGAATGGACGATATGACAGATCGCCCCGACTTCCGTTGCGGCACTTGCGAATTAAACAATCCTTCTATCTGCCGCCCACCGCGACAGTTCGTATCTGTTGGACATTTGCAGCTTTCTCAGCACATTGGACACGTGCGTTTCCACGGTCTTTATCGAAATGTATAGTTCGCGTGCTATTTCCTTGTACGCATATCCGCGCGCCAGCAGCCGCAACACTTCTCGTTCCCTATTGGTGAGTTGATCCAGTTCGGGATCGGTGGCCGGGGCCTGGGACTTGGAGGCGAAGGCGTCCAACACGAATCCGGCCAGCCGCGGCGAGAAGACCGCGTCCCCGTCGGCGACCCGACGGATCGCTTCCACCAGTTCGGAAGCCGCGATGGTCTTGGTGACGTATCCCCTCGCGCCGGCGCGGATCAGCCCGATGACGTCCTCGGCGGCGTCCGAAACCGACAGCGCCAGGAACCTCACGTCGGGACGGCTGGCCCGCACCCGTTCCAGCACGGCCCGGCCGCCGCCCTCCGGCATGTGGACGTCGAGCAGCACCACGTCGGGCAGCTGCGCCTCGATCGCCGCCACCGCCTCGGAAACCGTGCCCGCCTCGCCGACCACGTCGACGGCGTCGCCCAGCTCGGAGCGCACTCCGGCGCGGAACATGGCGTGATCGTCCACTAGGTACACACGCAGCTTGGTGTCGGCGTCATTCACGATGTCACTCCTGTTCCTCGCGCGGCATGGACAGCCGCACCTCGGTGCCCTCGCCGACGGTACTGCGTACCTCGGCGGTGCCGCCGTGGCGCCGCATTCTATCCATGATGGAGCCTCGGATGCCGTGCCGGTCGTCGTCGATGGCCTCGGGGTCGAAGCCGCTGCCCCGGTCGCGGACGAAGACGCTGATCAGGGAGGGCTCCACCTCGGCGTACAGCGACAGCTGGGCCACACCCGCGTGCTTGGCCGCGTTCACCATGGCCTCGCGGGACGCCGCCACCAGCGCGGCCAGGTGCGGGTCCATGTCGCAGTCGCCCACCACCACCGCGTCCACGGTCAGGGCGAAGGAGTCCTCGATCTCGGCGGCGGCGGCCTCCAGGGCGGCGCCGAGCTTCTCGGCCGCGGCGGCCGTCGGCTTGTACAGCCAGTTGCGCAGCGCGCGTTCCTGCCCGCGCGCCAGCCGGGTCACCTCGCGGGAATCGCCCGCGCGGCGCTGGATCAGCGCCAGGGTGTGCAGCACCTGGTCGTGCACCATGGCGGCGATGTCGGCGCGCTCGGCCTCGCGGGTCCGCGCCTCGCGCTCGGTGCGCAGCTGCGTGATGGTGCGCCAGGCCAGCGGCCCGAAGACCACGCCCACGCCCGCCAGCGCGATCACCGTGAACACGACGCTGGAGATGATGGTGCTGTAGTTCTGATCGGTGAGCCCCAGGAAGATCACCATCGAGCCGACGACGCCGACGCACACCAGCGCGCCCCCGCCGCCCAGCCGCAGCACGGCGTTCCAGCCGCCCGACGAGCCCACCAGGGAGTGGCGCCAGTCGGATTCCGGCTTCACCAGGTGCCAGATCACCCCGGCACCCAGCGCCACCACCGCCAGCACCCACCCGAACAGCAGCCCCGGCCCGCCCCAGCCCAGGGTCATGGTGAAGATGAAGACGCCCAGCCCCAGCACCGCGAACACCGGCCACTGTTGACGGTCGCGCCAGGGGCGGTCGCCGCGCTCGCTGGGCAGCACCGCCCACAGCGCCACGTACAGCAGCGCCCCGAGGCCGTCGAACAGCGGGGTGGCGAGAAGGAGGAACACCAGCCGCACGTACAGCGGCTTGACGCTGAGGTGCTCGGCGACGCCGCGTGCCACCCCGGTGAGCAGGCGCCCGGCGCTGCGTCGCCGCAGCGGCGCGCGGCGCGCGGGGCGTGGGGTCGCGGTGGTCTGCGCGGTATCGATGGTCATACCTCTTCTACTCGGATGGACTACTTGATCGTCACACGGTGCGAGCGGCTTGACCAGGCTTCGCACCCCTGAGGCCACCCGGAGATTCCACGGCTCAGGGTCAAATCAGGGGTGCCGACCGATGCGGCGGCGGCGATTCCTTGGCAGGATCAATGCCATGAGCTTGCGGGACGATGACGCGACGGAGCCGGTGACCGGCGGCTGGGCCGCGCGCTATCGGCTGATCCGCCCCAGCGAGCGCCGGATCGCCGGGGTGTGCGGCGCGATCGGGCGCGCCACCGGAACCGACCCGCTGCTGTGGCAGGTCGTGATGGCGGTCCTCATCGTCTTCGCCGGGGCGGGTCTGGCGCTGTACGTCGCGGGCTGGCTGCTCTTTCCGTCCGAAGGGGACGAAGCCTCGGCGATTGAGTCGGTGTTCACGTCCAGGAAGTCCAGCATGTCCGTCGTCACCACCCTCCTGATGACGGTGGGGGCGGTGGCGTTGGGCTGCATCGCGGCCATCGCCACCGACGGCTCGCCGTTCCTGATGTTCGCGGGGCTGATCGTGGCGATGGTGCTGCTGGCCCGCCGCCGCGCCCACACACCCCCGGCGCCCGCGGCACCCGAGCCGCCGCCGCGCCCCGTCTCCGGCTACCAGGCGCCGTTCGCTCCCGGCGGCCCTTTCGCCCGCGGCGACGCCACCGTCGACTACTCGGCGCCGCTGTCGCCGACCCGCCAACTGGACGCCGGATCGCCGCCCCCACCCGCCGAACCGGCGCGTCCCCAACCCCGGCCCCGTAACCGTTCCGCGCTCGGGGTGGTCGTCTTCAGCCTCATCGTCATCGAGCTGTCGACGGCCGCCACGATCGGCATGCTGGGCGGCGCGGTCTCGCTGGGAAGCGCGCTGGCCGTGGCCGTGGTGCTGTGCGGGATCGGCCTGTTGACGGGCGCCTGGTGGGGGCGGGCCCGCGGCCTGATCCTGCTGGGCGGCGTCCTGGCGCTGGCGCTGTGCGCCGGAACGATCTTCGCCGTCAACGGTCCGGCCGTGCCGTTCTCCGTCGACACGACGACCGTCACCGACGCCGACGCGATCCCGTCGCGGGTCTCGTCGATCTGCGGAAGCAGCTATGTGGACCTGAGCGGGGTCTCCTTTCCTGACGACGAAACCTCGCGCATCTCGCTCAACGCCTGGAACGCCGACGTGACGATCAAGCTCCCGAAGGACGTGGACCTCGCCGTGGACCTCGAACAGCAGCGCAGCCGGGTCACCCTGGACTCGCGCGGATTCGGCAGCTCGCACGTCACGGGCACCGTGTCGACCGGCGCGGACGGCTCCGGCGGCGGCAAGCTGATCGTGTCGGGAAAGGTGGAAAGCGGCCAACTGGAGGTGGAGCGATGAACCGGCATGTCACCGACACCCTGTCGCTGGTGGCGGGTCTGGTGTTCGTCACGTTCGGCGGCGTGTGGCTGCTGGACGACGTGGTGACGCTGTCGACCGACGCGATCGCGATGATCTTCGCGGGGGTGTTCCTGCTGGCCGGGCTCGTGGGCCTGGTGCGCGCGATGCGGCGCCCGCGTTCGGACGACTCCGCCGAAGTCGAGCGACGCTGACGATCTTGCGGCAGGATCACCGGTATCCACAACGGATACGGGAGGGATCATGCACGTACTCGCACGAACGGCCGTGGTCGCGACGCTCGCGATGGTGGCCCTGGCGGTGCCGGCGGCCGCGGCGGCGCAACCGCCGGCCCAGGCGTCGATTCAGCTGCCGCACCGGGTTCACGCCGGACAGGACATCGACGTGTCGATCCGGTGCGCCGCCACGGACACCCGGGCGCGGCTGAGGATCCGGGGTCTCGGGGTGGCGGTGGCGACCTCGGTGTCGCTGCGCGACGGCCGCGCCGACTTCTCGCATCGGCTTCCGCGCCATGTGTTCCCGGGCCGCTACTCGGTGACCGTCACCTGCGCGCCCAGTGAGGTTTCCTCAACGACGAATGTGCAGGTCAGCTGGTAGGCCGATACCTGATGTAATCGGTGAACCACGGTCCGATACGATCAATCGGCATTGGAACCGTCGTTCCTTTCCTTTGGGGGTAACGCCCTGGGCCCTCGTGGCCCAGGGCGTTCATTTGTTCTCGGCCGGGCGTTCCTCGGTGTCGGAGTCCTCGGTGTCGGCGGGCCACACCGTCATCTCGACGCTCCCGGCCAGCTTGAGCCTTCCGGCCGCCGAGCCCGGGGGCTGGAGCGTGAAGTCGCTGAGCCTCAACAGGCGCAGGCCGTCGGGAACCGAGCTCACCAGGTACCAGTTGTCCGCCTCGTCGGTGTAGACCCAGCCGGGCAGCGCCTCGGACGGCACCGCCGGGTCCGGGCGGTCGGTGGCCGTGGAGGCGCCCGGAGGAAGGTAGGGCTCAAGTGACGCGGCGGAACCGCTTCGCGTTGCGGGGGCGGAAGACTCGGGCGTCGTAGTATGAACTTCGTCAACGTAGGAACCGGGCGGCGGCCCGGCGGCAACCTCAGGCGGAGCGGTAGGTGACTCAGGTGGCGGCGACCCCGGCGGTGTCGCGTACGTCGACACCACGCCCGGATACGGCTGCCCGTAGGCGATCTCGTCGGCGGTCGGCCGCGGCGTCACGTGGACTGGCGACCCCGTCGCCACGGAGGGTTGCGTGCCCGGCCGTGACATGGCAGTCTGTGGTTCTCCACTCATGGGGGACGGTGAATTGATTAGTGCTGATAGTTCGATCTTGCTGGCGAGCTTCACCGCCGCCCAGGCGGTCAGTCCCAGCACGATCAACGCCGCCACCGCGATGATGGCCACCCACGCGAACACATTGTCCACTGGGGCCATGGAGGCGGCGAGCCCCGCCGCCGCGACGCAGAACACCACCCCGAGCCCGACGCCGATGCGCGCCGGGGTGAGGCCGAGCTTGGGGCGCTCGGCCGAGGGCCATTTCGCCGCCGCCTTCGCCGAGCCCAGCGCGGTCGCCGCCAGTCCGGCGAGCACCAGGCCCGCCACGGCCAAGGCCGAAGCGGCGATGATGATGCGCGGCTCCATCAAAGTGCCTTCCTGTGGTGCCACCAGAACACCGACGCACCACATGATGTCATCGGCGCCCGCACGCCGTCCAGTTTCCCTCGACCGCCATCCGTCCGAACGCGAGTGTGGCTTTTCGACACGCCCGGCCAAACCCGTCGGATGCCCATGTGAAACTGATTGTCATTGTGTGGCACCGCGAGGTGAGATTTTCGTGTTTGCTGAGCGTATGAAGGACCAGGCATGAGAGAAATACCGTATTTGATCGCGAGTCAGACCGCGGAGATCAACACCCAGGGAATCATCAGCTTCTTCCTGTCGAAGATAGCGCCGATCCTGCTGGCCGTGCTGGGGATCATCTTCATCGCGCGCGCCAACAAGGGAGAGGTGTCGCGGGTGTTGACGTCCTCCACGATCGCCATCGTCGGTCTGGCCTTCATCGCCGGCGCCGTGACACTGGTGTTGGTGGGCAAGGGTCTGGTCGACGTGCTGTTCTCCGGCGGAGGCAACTGACCAGATGAAGCTGCGCACCGACGACGACATCTACCGAGCGAGGCTGTTGTATCTGGGTCCGCCCGGATACACCTTCCCGGTGCATTTGCCGTACGCCCAGTACGGCGTCTTCGCGGCGCTGCTCGCCCTCTACATGTTCATCCACTGGATGTTCACGTTCACAGTGGACATCTTCCCCGCCTGGGAGATCGCGCTGGCCATGGTCAGCACGTCCCTGATCTTCCGCTATGTCGACCCCGACCGTCCCGCCCGGACCGTGATCCGGACGGTGCTGACCGACTGGCGACGCACCCGCGAACCGGGTACCGAGCAACGCGACCGCAGGCTGTCGGCCAGCCGCATCCGGATTCGGGAGGAGCTGATATGACGTCCACCCCCCAGGAGCCTCGACCGGACGACGAGGTGGAGGCGACGTCACGCCCGCTCGCGGTCTTCAAGGCCCCCAAGGCCGACGCCGGCGACGCCACGACCGCGATCGCCGACGCCCTGTTCGGGGGCGACGCGGCGTCGACCGATGTTCACCCGTCGGACACGCGACACGCGGACTCACCTGCGGAAAATCCCGAGTCCGCAACGGACTCTCCACAGGATTCTCCACAGGCGGAGGCGGATTCTCCCCAGGGTTATCCACAGGACAATCCACAGGTAGCGGCCGATTCTCCACAGGATGAGGGGGGTTTTCCACAGGACGACCCGAGTTATCCACAGGACGGGGGTTCGGGGCCGTCCGCCGACGCCGACGGTTATCCACAGACAGCGAACGGTTCTCCACATAGCGATTCGGGCGGATCGCCGTCCCGGCGCCGGATCCAGGACATCGACGTGTCCGAGCCCGTGCCCGAGAATCCCTTCGCCGAGGCGGAGGCGCGGGTGCTGGCCCAGATCAGCGCGCGGCAGCAGGCGCAGCGGCTCGCCGCCGAGCAGCAGATCGGTCCGCAGCCGCCGCCCGACCCGCCGACCACCCAGCTGCGTCCGCGCCAGTCGCCGCGCGAGCGCCGCGGCCGCCGCACCTCCAACCCGTTC
>NZ_DASQPW010000036.1:0-9753 GCF_035643755.1 Stackebrandtia sp.
GGGCTTCGGGCTGTGCCACAACGGCGTGTTCACCAAGGTCACCAGCATCGAAGGGCACACCGACGCGTACGTCACGGCCGACGACGTCAACGATTCGGGGGAGGTCGCGGGCACCGCGCAATTCGGTGAGGCCTCCGTGGCTTGGCGATACGTCGACGGCATGTTTCAGATTCTCAAGGGCCCCAGGGATTCCCCGGATATCGAGGATGCCGTCGCCATCGCCGCCGACGGGACCGTGGCGGGGACCGTGTACCACGTCTACGTCTACGACTACGGCGACGAAGACACGTCCTTCGCGTGGTGCTGGGATGCCGACGGCGACAGGACCGAACGGATCGATCTCGACGTGCTCGCCCAGGCCGACTACCGGGAGAGCAAGGGTGGGTTCATCGACGACCGAGGCCGGGTGTACGGGTACGACGACAAGGGACTCTTCGTCATGTACGACCACAAGGCCCACACACTGGCGGACTTCAACACACCCGCCGATCCCACCGACGAAGAGGAGGAAGAGACCAGTCCGAGGAACTCATTTCTCGGGGTCTCGCACGATGGCTCCGTAATCCTCGGCGGGACCTGGAACTCCGACACCGTGCTGTGGACCAGAGGCTAGGGCCTCTGGCCCACGCAATCCACCGTGGGCGCGTCACCGTCGGTTGTGGCGGGTGTGCTGTTGGTGCACGTAATACGGGTACGGCAGGGGTTTCCGGCTCGCCGCGTCGAGGCGTTCCAGCTGGGCGGTTTCGAGCCGCCAGCCCGCGGCGCCGAGGTTGTCGGTGTGGTGGTCGATCGTGCGGGGGCCGATGATGGGGGCCGTGACCCCGGAGGACTGGAGGAGCCAGCGCACGGCCACCTGAGCCGGGGTGCGGTCGGACTCCGCGGCCACCGCGTGCAGCTCGTCCAGCAGGTTCCACGTGTGGTCGGTGGCGTAGTTCTCCCAGCGTTCGAGGTTGCCGCGCTCGGCGGCCTGGGCGATGCGGGAGCCCTCCGGCGGGCCCTGCATGCCGCGGGTGAACCTGCCGCCCAGCCAGCCGGCGCGCAGCGGGCTCCACGGCATGACGCCGATGTTCTCGTTGAGCGACACCGGGATCAGCTCCCATTCGGTCTCACGGTCGAGCAGGTTGTACAGCGGTTGCAGGGCGACGTATCGCGACCAGCCGTGGGCCCGGCTGATGTCCACGGCCTTTTGGAGCTGCCACCCGGACACGTTGCTGGCGCCGAGGTACCGCACCTTTCCGGCCGTCACCAAGGAGTCCAGCGTCGACAGTGTCTGTTCCAGCGCGACGGTGTCGTCGAAGATGTGGGTGTAGTACAGATCGATGTAGTCGGTCTGGAGACGGCGCAGGCTCGCCTCCACCGCGGAGACGATGTGTTTGCGGCCCAGGCCGCCGTCGTTGGGGCCGTCGCCGGTGTTGCCGAACACCTTGGTGGCGATGACCAGGCGATCGCGGTCCTGGGTCTTCAGCCAACGGCCGACGACGTTCTCCGACTCGCCGGCGTTGTAGACGTCGGCGGTGTCGATGAAGTTGCCTCCCGCCTCGACGAAGTCGTTGAGGATGGCCACGCTGGTCGACTCGTCGGTCGGGCCACCGAAATGCATGGCGCCCAAGCACAGTTCGCTGACCCGTGTCCCGGTGTCGGCGAGAAATCGATACTCCATGGGTGTCCTCCCTAGCTTCGATGGGTGCCTGGCGAGGCTAAGACCTCGAGTGCGCTCGAAGTCAAGACCGCTGCACCGATTTCTTCCGGGCGCGAAGCGCCGCCGCCTGGACCATCTCGTACGGAGGGTTGGGGGAACGCCGGTGGGTTCACAGGCGGGCGAGGTGCTGGCCGGGCCCGTCGAGCTTGACGCCGAGTTGCCGTAGGGCCGCCCAGACGCCGACCTGGTTGGCGGTGATGATCGGCTTGCCGACGAGGCGCTCCAGCGGAGCTATCAGGTCATAGGTGGGCAGAAGCGTGCAGGCGACGAAGATGGCGTCGGCGTCGGGATGGTCGCCGCGCATGATGAGGTCGGCGGCGGTGGCGTAGTCGACGGAGCTGATCACGCGCGACTCCAGGCCGAGCCCGTGGCTGGCGAGCACCTCGACGCCCGCCTCGGTCAGGAAGGCGGCGAGTTCGACCGCGATCGGGTCCACATAGGGATGTGCGATGGCTATGCGTCCCGCGCCGAGCGCCGACAACGCGGCGACAAGGGCGCCCGAGGTGGTGACCGCGCACGGCGCGCCGGCAGCGGTCATCGCGTCGCGGAGCGCCCGCTCGCCGTCGACGCCACCCACGAAGCTCCCCGCGGTGCACGAGTAGAGCACCGCGCGAGCGCCGATCGGGACCCGTGCCACCTCCCGGGTCGGTCGGGTGAGCATCGCCGGGTCGTTGAGCCGCGACACGAGCGCGAAGCTGTCGTCCAGCGGCACCGCGTCGGTCCTTGAAATGTGGAGCGAGACCTCCGGCGGCACCCATCGCCACAGCTCGCGGTCGCGGGCGAAGTCGAACGAGGCGACCACCCCGACGGCGACCTGCTCGCCCGGTCCGGTCGGGATCATTGCTCGTCCTCGAGGAGCCGCCGGACGACGATTCCCGATCGGGGCACGGGGCCGGGAGCACGGTTCAGCCGCGCCGCGATCTCGGTCGCGCGGGCCAGATCCGCGCAGGAGACCATGAAGTAGCCGCCCGGCACCTCCTCCGTGGCGGACCCGACGCCGTCGGCCACGGAGGACGCGCCGTCGCGCAGCACCACCGTCCGCAGGTCCGCCGGGGCCGCGAAACCGCCGGTTTCGATCAGCTCGCCGGTCTCGGTGAGTTCGGCGACGAAGCCGGACAGGAAATCGCCGAGCTCGCGCAGCACCTCGGGCGCCGTGGACTCCGCCTCGGACAGTTCGTCCCAGGTGCGCTGGGACATCTGGGGAAAGATCATGAACTTCATGGGTCCATCGTCACCGAGGCCGCGGCGGGTGTCCAACACCGAATCCGCGGCGATTTACGCGGCTGGCGAGTAAATCTGGTAGAAAGCCGGGCGTGGTCAACGACTTGGACATCCGTCTGCTTCGGCATTTCATCGTGGTCGCCGAGGAGCTGCATTTCAGCCGGGCGGCGCGGCGACTGTTCATCGCCCAACAGGCACTCAGCCGCGACATTCAGCGCCTGGAGGCCCAGGCCGGGTCAAGGTTGCTCGACCGCAGCACCCGCCGGACCGCGCTCACCCCGGCGGGAACCAGGCTGCTGGCCCGGGCCCGCGAGCTCGTCGCGCTACACGACACCGCCGTCCGCGAGCTGCGCGGGGAGACCGAGGCGCTGCGCGTCGACGTCGTCGGCCCGGGGCTCACACCCACGGAGGTTCTGGCCGCGGCGCGCCGCATGGCGCCGCACCTGGAGTTCTTCGGACGGTTCCACGCCGGAGAGGACCCCGCCACCACGCTCCTGGAGGGCGGTCAACTCGACGTCACCTTCGGCCGTGCTCTCGACCTCCCGAAAGGGACCCGGCAGCGGCTGGTCCGGTACGAGCCGCTGGCGGTCCTCGTACCCGAACGGCACCCGTTGGCGACCCTGGACGCCGTTCCCCTTGCCGCGCTGCGGGACACGGTGCCGTGCTACCGCACCGGCGATCACGTCACGCCGGGCTGGGAACACGCCGTGCTCCAGCTGCTCGCCGAGTTCGGCATCGAATCGACCGCGAGGCACCCCCGCCTTCAGGGCCCCGCCGAGCTCGCCCAGCACATCAGGCTGCGCGACTTTCCGATCCTCACCATGACCACCCAGCCGCCGGTACCGGGCGCCGTGCTCCTGCCGCTGGTGGATCCGATCCCCTTGTATCCCTGGGTGATGATCTTCCACCCGCGCGCCCGCCATCCCGGCCTGGGCGCGCTGGGCCGCGCCGTCGACGACCTGGCCGAAACCCGCGGCTGGCGGTCGGTTCCCGGCGGTTCCTGGCTTCCCCGCCCGGAATCGGAGGCCTGACCCCGGTCACCGGTTCAGCAGGGTGTCGATCTCGGCGAGCTGGGCGGCGTTCATCGCGGGGCGGTGCATGGTTCCGGCGTTCTCCTCGGCCTGGGCGACCGTGCGGATGCCGGGGATGGGGACGGTTCGCCCGCTGCGGGCGAGCAGCCAGGCGAGCGCTCCCTGGGCGAGGGTGCGGCCGTCGGAGGCGAGGATCTCGCGGATCGCGTCGAGCCGTTCCAGGAACTGTGGGGCGGGCCTGCCGTTGTGGAAGTAGGTCATCCATTCCGGGGAATCGCCGCGCACATCGTCGTCGCCCAGCACGGAATCCGGGCCGTACTTCCCGGTGAGCAGCCCCATGGCCAGCGGGCCACGGTTGATGACCGCCAGGTCGTGGGCCCGCGCGACGGCGAACATCTCGGGGGCGTCGTTGAAGACGTTGACCTGTGACTGGACGGCCGTGCAATGCTCGCCGGCGGCGAAGGCGGCGGCCCCGGCCGGGGCGTCGGTGCTCCAGCCGTAGGCCCGGATCGATCCCTCCTGGACCAGGTCCTCCAGCGCGGCGAGCACGTCGTCGACGCGCTCCGGGGGCGTGCCCGGGTGAAGCTGATACAGGTCGATGTGGTCGGTGTCCAGCCGGTCGAGCGAGGCCCGGCAGGCGGCGCGGATGTAGCCGGGGGAGGTATCGGTGTGGGTGATGGCGCGCGTCGACTCGTCGAAGGCGTTCCCGAACTTCGTGGCGATCACGACCTCGTCGCGCCGTCCCCGCAGCGCGCGGGCCAGCACCCGCTCGCTGTGGCCGGTGCCGTACACGTCGGCGGTGTCGAAGAACGTGACGCCCAGGTCCAGGGCCCGGTGAATGGCCGCGATCGACACGTCGTCGTCGACCGCGCCCCAGCCCGCGGGTTTGCCCCGGTTGGTGATGGGCCCCCCGATCGCCCAGGCGCCGAATCCGATCGCGCTGACCTTGATGCCGCTGCGGCCAAGGGTTCGCTTCATCGCCTCATCACTCCGATCGTTGGCGCGGTGGGATAACCGTGGGGAACCAGGAACGAGGCTAAGACCTCGAGCGCGCTCCAAGTCAAGGCCGGGGCGCTGTTAGCCTCGGCGCGAGTGTCCACCCTTGCGTCTGGCGGGAGTTATCGTGCGCAAACTCGTCTATTTCGTCGCCTCCACCATGGACGGTTTCGTCGCGCCGCCCGACCGCTCCGACCCCTCGGGCCCCGAGGGCATCTTCGGCCTCGAGGGCGACCACCTGGAGGCGATCTTCTCCGAGTGGGCCGACATCATCCCCGTCCAGGCGCGCAGGGCCCTGGACATAGACCCGCCTAACCAGCGGTTCGACACCGTCCTGGAGGGCCGCGTGTCGTACCAGCTCGCGCTGGACGCGGGGATCACCGACGCCTACCCGCACCTTCGCCACCTGGTGTTCTCGCGGACCCTGTCGGCGAGCCCGGACCCCAACGTCGAGATCGTCGCCGGCGACCCCATCGCGCGGGTGCGCCAGCTCAAGGCCGAGCCGGGCAAGGACATCTGGCTGGTCGGCGGCGGAAACCTCGCCCACGGCCTGCTGCCCGAGATCGACCGGATCGTCCTGAAGCTCAACCCCGTGGTCATCGGCTCGGGCACCCCGTTGTTCGACGGGGAATTCGACGCGCATCGGTTCGCGCTGACCGACTCCCACGTTTACGACAGCGGCGTGGTGTTCCTGACCTACGACCGTCGATAGCCCTACGCCCGCGGCGCCGACTTCTCCCGGGCGCGGAAGGCCGCGGCCTTGACGCGGTTTTGGCACGAGGTGGAGCAGAAGCGGCGGGTGCCGTTGCGGGAGACGTCCACATAGACCCGGTCGCAGGACGGGGCCGTGCACACCCCGAGCCGGTCGGCGTGCTCGCTGCCCAGCACCACCGCCAGACCCGTGGCGCAACCGGCGGCCCAGTTGTTGGTGAACGTGTCGCCCGCCCCGTGGTAGTGCAGGTGCCAGGGTTCGTCGTCGTGGCGCTTCAGCAGCGGGCGGGCCTGGGTGCGCTCCAGGACGGCGTTGATGCGGGCGGCGGCGTCGTCCACGTCGTCGTCGGTGATCGCCTGGAAGACGCCCCGCAGTTCGTGGGCCACCTCGGTGATGCCCCGGGCCTCGGCGTCGGTCACCGTGCGGGAGCCGCGCCGCCCGGCCGACAGAGCTGTGGTGACCGCCACATTCTTGTCGATCCCTTGTGGAGCATTATAGGGTCTGCCGCGGCGTTCCCCCGAGGTCAGCGCGTTGATCAGCTCGACCGTCACCGCGACCACGGCGTCGGTGTGACTGTTGAAGTCCACTTGACCAGTTACCACCTTTCGGGCTAGCGTGTGACTGTCAAAAGCATAGTCACCAGTTATTGGCTGGAGGAGACCGCGATGTCCACCCTCACACCTTCCTACGCCCGCGACTGGCTCGACCGCTGGGATCGCCAGCAAGAGGGCTACCTCCCCGAACGCGAAGACCGCTTCACCGCCATCGCCGACGCCGTCGAGGCCGGCGCCGGACGCCCCGACCCCCTCGTCATCGACCTGGGCTGCGGCCCCGGCTCCCTGTCCACGCGGCTCCTGGACCGCCTGCCCAAGGCCACGGTGGTCGCCGTGGACGCCGACCCGCTGCTGTTGGCACTGGGCAAGGCGGCCCACGGCCACCGCGACGGGCTGCGTTTCGTGCGCGCCAACCTGTCCGACGCCGACTGGGTCGGCAGACTCAAACTCGACCGGCCCGCCGACGCCGCCGTCAGCACCACCGCGCTGCACTGGCTGTCGGGCGAGGACCTGCGCGTCATGTACCGCGACCTGGCCACGGTGCTGGACACCGGCGGGCTGCTCATCAACGGCGATCACTTCTTTGTGGACGAAACCCCCACCCTCAAGACCATCGAGGCCGGGCTGGTCCAGTCCGCCAAGGACCGCGCCTTCGGCGGCAACCCGCCCGAGGCCTGGGGCGACTGGTGGGAGGCGGTGGCGGCCGACTCGGCGCTGTCCGGTCTGTACCTCGAGCGCGACATCGCCTCCCACCATGGCTCGCCCTCCGGCCTGCTATCGGTGCACGTCGACGCCCTGCGCGACGCCGGGTTCGGCGAGGTCGGCACCATCTGGCAGCTGGGCAGCGATCGAATCCTGTGTGGAGTCAGGTCGTAGCCGATGCCGCCTCCTTGGCCGACTCCTCCTTGATGTCGGCGATGGACTGCACGATGGCGTCGAACTCCGCGTCGCCCGAGGCGCCCGCGCCGCCGCGTGAGCCCGGCGCGGACGCCTGGCGGCTGAAGCGCGCGACCCCGCGCGACAGGTCGTGGCCGACCGCCTGGGCGTTCACCTCGTAGGTGACGCGCGGCTGGTCGTTGCCGTCGACGAACTTGCGGGAGAACAGGCGGCCCCGCACGATGATGGGGTCGCCGACCTCCAGCGACTGGTACACGTGCTCGCCGAGCGACCTCCAGCACGCCACGCGGATGAACAATTCGTCGCCGTCGACCCAGCGATCCTGCTTACGGTCAAAGCGGCGCGACGTCGAGGCCATGCGGAAATCGGTCAGCGCCCCGGCGGGGAATTGCCGCTGAACGGGTTTGGTGCAAACGTTTCCCACGATGGTGATCTGGGTGTCGAACATGACTTGGCTCCATTTCGCGTGTGTATCGAACTGTGGAGAACCGGCCGGTTCGACGACCAGATTGCCCCCGTGACCGGGGCCGACGCCAAGCCGAATGTGGAGCCTGTGGATAACCATCACATTGTGGAAAACCGCGATGCGGCCCGGGGAATGGCGCAATAGGGTGGTCCGGACATGGATCGGGGCGCCCGACGAACCGAAAGACGGTTTCGCAGGCGCCCCGAACCATTTGCTGACCCGCATACAGAAATAGTGCTTATGACGCCCCGCTGTCAAGCCGCAGCGCCGATGTTGTTACGAGGATGTTATGCGAATTTTGTCCTTTAAGGAGCTCGTGGACACCCTCTCCGGCCGTCCGCCTCGGCTCGGCGACACCCGACTGGTCGCAGTGGACGGACGCTCTGGCAGCGGAAAGAGCACCTTCGCGGGCCGTCTGGCCGAAGCGGCACAAGAGAAATTCACCGATGTCGCATTGATTCACACCGATGACCTGTTGCCGGGCTGGGTTCACCCCACCGGCTTCGCCGACAACCTCGACAACTGGGTGCTGCGTCCCCTGAAAGACCGCGAGCCCGCCTCGTACCCCACCTACGACTGGGTCGCCGACCGCTTCCGCGACACCTGGAGCGACATCGGGCGACCCGCGCTGTTGATCGTGGAGGGAGTCACCACCGCCGCCGCGCGATTCCGTCCCTGGTTGTCGTACGCCGCATGGGTTCGCACCGACGCGGCGGAGTGCCTGCGGCGCGGCATCGAACGCGACGGCGAGGCCATGCGCGGCGAGTGGGACATCTGGCGCGAACGCGAAGTGGACATCCTGGCCGCCGACGACATCGAATCCCACGCCGATCTGATCGTCGACGGCGCGCCCGACATCGCCCACGACCCCGCCGCCGAATGCGTCGTGATCGACGCGAAGCCTTGACGGACAAGCGGTCCGCGGCCCGGCCTCCCTAAGCCGAAGCCGCGGACCGCTATGGGGGTGCGGACCATGCGACGTCATCGCGCATGCGAGAAGTGTAAGCGTCCACGGCACGGATGACGCACGGTCGCGACGTGCCAATCGCTTGTCAGCCAGCCATTTTCGCCGCCGACGAACCGGCGTCGGTCAGGCCGACAGCCGCGACACGTGATGCAGCAGCAGAGCCTCGGCCTGGCAGGCCCGCTCGAACTCCTTCAGGTGCAGGCTCTCGTTGGGGCCGTGCGCCCGCGAGTCCGGGTCCTCCACGCCGGTGACCAGCACCGCCGCCTCGGGGAACAGCTCCTGGAACGTCGCGATGAACGGGATCGCGCCTCCCACGCCCATGTCGACCGGCTCCACGCCGTCCCACGCCTGGCTGAACGCGGTGCGCGCCGCGTCGTATTTCGGGCCGCGCGCGTCGATGACGCAGGGGTTTCCGCCGTTGTCGAGCGTCACCGTCACCTGGGCGCCCCACGGCACGTTGGCCTCCACATGCGACTTCAGCGCCGCGAACGCCGACTCGTAGTCGTCGCCGGGGGCCAGCCGCAGGCTCACCTTGGCGCGCGCCGAACCCTGCAGGGCGTTGGCCGCCTCCCGCGCACCCGGGGCGTCGATGCCCAGCACGGTCGCGGTCGGCTTGGTCCACATGCGTTCCACCAGGCGGCCGGTGCCGATGAACTCGACGCCGTCGACCATCCCGGCCTCGGCGCGCAGCCGCTGCGGCGGGTAGTCCAGCGCGGCGGCCTCGCCGCTCACCAGCCCCGGGATCGCGACATCGCCGGCGTCGTCGTGCAGGCAAGCCATCAGTCGACACAGGACGGTCAGGGCGTCGGGCACCGAACCGCCGTACATGCCCGAGTGCACCGCCTGGTTCAGGGTGCGCACCTCCACATAGGCGTTCAGGACGCCGCGCAGCGAGGTGGTCAACGCCGGGTGGCCGACGTCCCAGTTGCCGGAGTCGGCGATCACGATCACGTCGGCCGCCAGCGCCTCGCGGTTTTCGGCGATGAGGTTCTCCAGCGAGTCGGAGCCGAACTCCTCCTCGCCCTCGACGAACACCGTCACGCCCACGGGCAGGTCATCGCCGAAGGCCCGCAGCGCGGCCACGTGCGCCATCACCCCGGCCTTGTCGTCGGCGCAGCCGCGCCCGAACAGCCGCTCGCCGCTTCGCCGCGGCTCGAAGGGGTCGTCCTGCTCCCAGTCGGCGGGGTCGCCCGCGGGCTGCACATCGTGG
>NZ_DASQPW010000037.1:0-9297 GCF_035643755.1 Stackebrandtia sp.
CCACTCCCACCGCCCCCACAGGCCGCCAGTCCCAGACCCGCCAAAGCGAGAGCGGAGACGGCAGCTATGACGCGTTTTTTGCGCACCATCACTTCTCCTCGATTAATGGTTCTCTCGTTGGGTTCACCGAGTCGGTCTGGCTCAACGGAAACTGCCCGCCGCCGGTGAAGTGGGCCGCCGCGAAGCGACCCATGCTGGGGAAAACTAGCCGACTAAATCTCGGCGCTGGCACCGAAAACCACACCTTCCGGTAACGATTCGGACAAGATCCACGTGATCGGCGCATACCGCAGGCCCGGTAACCCATCGAAATCACCGCCCTACCAATCGTCGCCGGCGCCGTATCCTCGGTGTTCGTCCCCATGCGAATGCGAGTAAAACAGAAAAAACGGAAGCCCGCCCCGACGACGCGCCATCGGACCGACGCTTGGCGAAGCCGTAAACCCGTTGCGTGGTCGCACCCGTGTGATAACGCACGCATTCGGGCGTGTCACACACGGCGGCGGGGCGTGATCGCGCCCACTGGGGGCAAGGGATATTCTGCGTGCCGCAGTATTCCAGCGAGCCCACTGTCAACACGTGTCAATAAACGTCGGTCTTGTCCCGGCGGCGCGCCGCGCTGACGGGGGGCTCCCAACACTCGCGCGAGGGAGCGCATACGGATGACAGCCACGCTTGGGCGGCAGAGCCGACCACGTGCCGCGATTGCGGAACGTCACTTGCGGACCGACCGCTGGTGGGTCACACCACTGTTGACATTCCTGGGTCTCGCGGCCTTCCTGATCTACGGGTTCGTGCGGATCTTCTGGGACGCCGACTACTGGGTGGACGCCCACCACTATCTGGCGCCGTTCTATTCGCCGTGCCTGTCGCAAAGCTGCGTGGAGGGGTCGAGCCACTTCCTGGGCCAGCCGTTCCCGCAACTGCCCTCCTGGATGAGCCCGGCGATGATCGTGCTGATCCTGCCCGGCGGCTTCCGCGCGACCTGCTACTACTACCGCAAGTCGTATTACCGGTCGTACTGGCTGTCGCCCCCGGCCTGCGCCGTTCCCGACGGCCACAAGCGCTACACCGGCGAGACGCGCTTCCCGCTGATCTTCCAGAACGTCCACCGCTACTTCTTCTACCTCGCGGTCCTGGTGGCGGCGGTTCTCACGTACGACGCGTCGATCGCGTTCCACGGCACCGACGGCGGCTTCGGCATCGGTCTGGGAACCGTGATCCTGTGGATCAACGTGGTGTGCATCTGGGCCTACACGCTGGGCTGCCACTCCTGCCGCAACATCGTCGGCGGGCGCCTCACCCACTTCTCCAAGCACCCCGTGCGGTATCGACTGTGGACCATGGCGTCCAGGCTCAACGCCCGCCACCAGATGTGGGCGTGGATTTCAATGTTCTCGGTGATGGCCGCCGACGCCTACGTATGGCTGGTGTCGTCCGATGTGCTCACCGATCTGCGGATTTTCAACTAGGAGTGGAGAAGCAAGTGTCCGAGGTTCAACGCCACTCCTTCGACGTGCTCGTCATCGGCGCCGGCGGCGCCGGTCTGCGGGCCGCGATCGAGTCCCGGATGGCGGGCAAGAAAACCGCCATCATCTCCAAATCGCTGTTCGGCAAGGCCCACACGGTCATGGCCGAGGGCGGCGCGGCCGCCGCCATGGGCAACGTCAACTCGAAGGACAACTGGCAGGTCCACTTCCGGGACACCATGCGGGGAGGCAAGTTCCTCAACCACTTCCGCATGGCCGAGCTGCACGCCAAGGAGGCGCCCAGCCGGATCTGGGAGCTGGAGACCTACGGTGCCCTGTTCGACCGGACCCCCGAGGGCAAGATCTCGCAGCGCAACTTCGGCGGTCACGAGTACCCCCGGCTGGCCCACGTCGGTGACCGCACCGGCCTGGAGCTGATCCGCACCCTGCAGCAGAAGATCGTGTCGCTGCAGCAGGACGACAAGCGGGAGTCCGGCAGCTACGACGCGAAGCTTCAGGTCTTCGCCGAGACCACCATCACCGAGCTGATCCTCACCGACGGCAGGGTGGCCGGGGCCTTCGGGTACCGGCGCGACAACGGCGAGTTCGTGTTGTTCGAGGCGCCGGCGATCGTGCTGGCCACCGGCGGCATCGGCAAGTCCTTCAAGGTGACGTCCAATTCCTGGGAGTACACCGGCGACGGTCACGCGCTGGCGCTGCGCGCCGGGGCGACCCTGGTCAACATGGAGTTCGTCCAGTTCCACCCCACCGGCATGGTGTGGCCGCCCTCGGTGAAGGGCATTCTGGTCACCGAGTCGGTGCGCGGCGACGGCGGTGTGTTGCGCAACAGCGACAACGAGCGCTTCATGTTCAACTACATCCCCGAGGTCTTCAAGGAGCAGTACGCCGACAACGAGGACGAGGCGGACCGTTGGTATAAGGACCAGGAGAACAACCGGCGCCCGCCGGAGCTGCTGCCCCGCGACGAGGTCGCCCGCGCCATCAACGCCGAGGTGAAGGCCGGGCGGGGCACGCCCCACGGCGGCGTCTTCCTGGACGTGTCGACGCGGCTGCCCGCCGAGGAGATCAAGAAGCGGCTGCCGTCGATGCATCACCAGTTCATGGAACTGGCCGATGTGGACATCACCCGGGAGCCGATGGAGGTCGGGCCCACCTGTCACTACGTGATGGGCGGTGTCGAGGTCGACCCCGACACCCAGCAGTCCAAGGTGGTCGGTCTGTACGCCGCGGGCGAGGTGTCGGGCGGCATGCACGGCTCCAACCGGCTGGGCGGCAACTCGCTGTCCGACCTGCTGGTGTTCGGCAAGCGCGCCGGCGAGCACGCCGCCGGCTATGTGGACAGCCTTCAGGAGCGTCCGCAGGTGCCCGACGCCGACGTGGAGCGCGTCCGGACCGCGGCGCTGTCGGTGCTGGTGGACGAGCTGGACGACGAGTCCGTGAACCCGTACACGCTGCAGCACGACCTCCAGCAGGTGATGAACGACCTGGTCGGGATCATTCGCCGCGCCCCCGAGCTGGACGAGGCCCTGGTCAAGTTGGAGGAGCTCAAGAAGCGCGTCAAGAAGGTGCGCGCCAGCGGCGGGCGCAAGTACAACCCCGGCTGGCACCTGGCGCTGGATCTGCGCAACATGCTGGCGGTCAGCGAGTGCGTCGCCAAGGCGGCCCTGGAGCGTTCGGAGTCGCGCGGTGGTCACACCCGCGAGGACGCGCCCGGCATGGACCCGTCGTGGCGCAAGGTGAACCTGGTCTGCTCGATGCCGGGTCCGGACGTGACCCTGAAGCGCCAGCCGCTTCCGGTGATGCGCGACGAGCTGCTCACCCTGTTCGATCGCGGGGAGCTGGGCAAGTACATGACCGCCGAGGAACTCGACAGCTACGACGCCGCTGTGGGCAGCGCGTCGGACAAGGACGGTGACGAGAAATGACGGAACGCCACTTCCGCGTGTGGCGCGGAGACGACGAGGGCGGTGAGCTGACCGACTTCGACGTCGACGTCAACGACGGCGAGGTCGTGCTGGACGTCATCCACCGCCTGCAGGCCACCCAGGCGCCGGATCTGGCGGTGCGCTGGAACTGCAAGGCGGGCAAGTGCGGCTCGTGCTCGGCGGAGGTCAACGGCCGCCCGCGCCTGATGTGCATGACCCGGATGAACACCTTCGAGCCGGACGAGACCGTCACCGTCACCCCGGTGCGGACCTTTCCGGTGATCCGCGACCTGGTGACCGACGTGTCGTTCAACTACGAGAAGGCCCGCGCCATGCCGGCCTTCGAGCCCCCGGCCGACCTGGAACCGGGCGAGTACCGGATGCAACAGGTCGATGTGGAGCGTTCGCAGGAGTTCCGCAAGTGCATCGAATGCTTCCTGTGCCAGAACACCTGTCACGTGGTGCGTGACCACGAGGAGAACAAGGAGGACTTCTCCGGTCCCCGCATGTTCATTCGCGCCGCCGAGCTCGACATGCACCCCCTGGACGCCCGCGACGACCGCAAGGAGATGGCGCAGGCCGAGCAGGGTCTGGGTTTCTGCAACATCACCAAGTGCTGCACCGAGGTGTGCCCCGAGCACATCAAGATCACCGACAACGCGATCATTCCGATGAAGGAGCGCGTGGTGGACCGCAAGTACGATCCCGTGACCTGGTTGGGTCGCAAGATTTTCCGTAGGGATCAGATCGCGAAGTGACTCGAGTCGAGGGCGTCCGCCACGGGCGCCCTCATTCGTCTATCAGGGACTGAATGCCGGGCCCGTACCGCTTGGCGATGCGTTCGGGGTCCACCGTGGACACGGGACCGCCGGGGTTGATCGCCGAGGCCGCCGACAGTCCCAACAGCTGCCCCACCACCATCTCGGCGCGCAGCTGTGCGTCCGGGCCGCGCAGCCGCTCGGCCAGCCGGCGCACCACCTGGGCCTGGAAGCGTTCGCGCAGCAGGGAACGCTCGTCCCCCCGCCCGATGGTGAACACCACGCGCAGCAGCAGGTCCAGGCGATGGGCGCGGCGATAGCGGATCAGGGTGAGCACCAGATGGTGCCCGAGCTCGGCGTCGGGCGCGTCCAGAAGCGACTCGGCGGCGGCGCCGAAGTCGGCGACCCGGTCGAACAGGGATTCCTTGCTGCCGAAGTGTTTGACGATCAGCGCGGCGCTCACCCCCGCCTCAGTGGCGATGTCGCGCAGGGTCACCAGGGCGAAGGGGTCGCGGGCGAAGGCGATGCGGGCGGCGCGCAGGATCGCGTCGCGTCCCGAATCGGCGGTGGTCATGACGCGCCCGCACCCGCCAGGACGCGGGCGGGCCGCTTGGCGGGGATCAACAGGGTGAGCACCAGGGCGCCGAGCGCGGCGGCACCGGCGATGACGAACACCAGGTAGTAGGCGCCGAGGGTGGGCGCGGAGTGTCCGGCGTGGACGGCCACCAGGTGGGCCAGCACGGTGGCGACGATGGCGCTGCACACCGCCTGCCCGATGGTGCGCATCAGGGTGTTGAGGCCGTTGGCGGCCGCGGTTTCGGTCACGGGTACAGCTTGCATGATCAGGGCCGGGAGCGTGGAGTAGGCCACGGCGGTTCCGGAGGCGACGACAGTGGCGCCGACGATGATGCCGGCCAGGCTGTCGCTGGTGAACAGCCGGACCGCGTAGCCCACGGCGAGGATGACGGTGGCCAGGGTGAGGGTGAAGCGGGGCCCGCGGGCCGCCGACAGCCGGGCGGACACCGGCGACAGGATCACCATGGCGACGCCGCCGGGCAGCAGGCACAGTCCGCTGACGAAGATGGACGCGCCGAGGCCGTAGCCGGTGGAGGCGGGCTCCTGCACGAGTTGCGCGGTGGCCAGCGAGTTGGCGTAGAAGGCGAAGCCGATGAGCAGCGCGCTGAGGTTGGTGAACAGCACGGCGGGCCGGATCGACACGGCGACGTCGACCAGCGGCGCGCTCACCCGCAGCTGGTAAAACGCCCACAGCGGACCGACGATGACGGCCGCGGCGGCCAGCCACAGCGTGGCCGGGCTGTCCCAGCCCCAGGAGCTGCCCTTGGACACCACGAGCAGCAGGCAGGCCAGGAAGGCGCTGAGTCCCAGCGCGCCGGGCACGTCGAAGCGGCCGCGGGTGCGCAGCGTGGATTCCGGGACGATCAGGGCCACCGCGATCACGACGATGACGCCGAGGGCGGCGCTGACCCAGAACATGGTGTGCCACTCGGTGTATTCGATGACGGCGGTGGCGATCGGGATGCCGAAGGCGGCGCCGACGCCGAGGGTGGCGCTCATGATGGCGATGGACGGGATGACGCGCTCGGGCGGCACCACGTCGCGCAGGATGCTGATGCCCAGCGGCACCACGGCCACGGCGGCGCCCTGCAGGCCGCGCCCGATGATCAGGGTCAAGAGGTCGGAGCTGGTGGCGCACATCAGCGAGCCGATCACCATGCCGACCAGGGCGGTCAGCAGCACCCGGCGCTTGCCGTACATGTCACCCGCGCGGCCCAGCAGCGGGGTGAACACCGCGCCGGTCAGCAGGGTGATGGTGACGGTCCAGCTGACGTCGTCGGCGCCGCTGTGGGTGAGGCGGGGCAGCGACGGCAGCAGCGGGACGATGATGGTCTGCATGATGGCGACCAGGACGCCGCAGCAGGACAGCATGCCGAGAATCAGTCGGGGGTGTCGCTCGGGCACGGCGGGCATGGGGCTCCTCGGTAGGTGAACGCGCGTTTACCTACCTAGTAAACACACGTTCACCTACCGAGGACAATCGGATATCCGTCACATACGTCCTCAGTGAGCGGTCGACTCCGCGGCCTCGGGCGGCTTGCGGACGAAGAACGCCCCGACCACCGCCAGCAGCGAGATCACCAGCCCCACGGTGAACGCCGCGCGCACCCCGTCCGTCAGCGAGGCGGCCTGTCCGGCCCCGGCGGCCTTGGACGCGGCGACCTGGATCGCCATCACCGTGACGAACAGGGCGGTGCCCGCCGCCCCGGCCACCTGCTGGCAGGTCGCCACGATCGCGCTGCCGTGCGGGGTCAGCTCCGGCTTCACGGAGCCAAGCCCGGCGGTGAACAGCGGCGTCATCAGCGCCGCCAGCCCGGCGCTGAGCAGGATGTGACCGGCCAGCAGCGAGTACGGCGAGGTGTGTTCGTCCACAAGGGTCAAAAGGAACATGATGACGGTGATGACGACGGCGCCGGGAACCACAAGGATCCGCGGGCCGAAGCGGTCGAAGATCCGCCCGACCACCGGCCCCATCACGCCCATCACCAGCCCGCCGGGCAGCAGCAACAGCCCTGTCGACAGGGGGCTGAGATGCAGCACCTGCTGGGTGTAGATCGGCAACAGGATGACGGTGCCGAACAGCGTCGCCATGCAGATCAGCAGGATGACCACCGTGATGGTGAAGTTGCCCGCCTTGAATGTGCGCAGGTCCAACAGCGCCCGGTCGTCGCGTTGCAGCATCAGCTGGCGCCACACGAACACGACCAGCCCCACGACGCCGACGCTCAGCGCGATCCACATCGCCACCGGCGAGGAGTGCGACCCGCCGCCGGTCCGGCCGCCCTCGCCGATGCGGCTGAGGCCGTAGATCAGCCCGCCGAAGCCCAGCGCCGACAGCACCACGGAGAAGACGTCGATCGGCACCTTCTTGGGCTCGCCGACGTTCTCGATCTGGCGGTAGCCGATGAAGCCGACGACGAGCGCGATCGGCAGCACCAGCCAGAACATCCAGCGCCACGACAGGAAGCTCAGCACCACCCCGGAGATGGTGGGCCCGATCGCCGGGGCGACCGAGATGACGATGGAGATGTTGCCCATCATCTTGCCGCGCTCGGCGGGCGGCACCATCGTCATGATGGTGTTCATCAGCAGCGGGATGATCACCGCGGTGCCGCACGCCTGCAGGACGCGCCCGACCAGCAGCACCTCGAAGCCCGGCGCCGAGGCAGCGGTCAGTGTGCCCAGGGAGAAGAACGCCATGGCGCCGATGAAGATCGGCCGGGTGTTCAAGCGCTGCAACAGGAAGCCGGTGACCGGGATGACCACCGCCATGGTGAGCATGAACGCCGTCGACAGCCATTGCGCGGTGGACGCGTCGATGCGCAGGCTGTGCATCAGCTTGCTCAGGGCGACGGCCATGATGGTCTCGTTGAGAATCAGGACGAACGCGGCCGCCAACAGCAGCCAGATCACCCGGCGCGCCCTGGCACTGGTGTGCTCGGCGGCGTCGGGTGGGGGCGAATCGAGCGTCGCCGCGGTCTTCGCGGGCTCGGTCACGACTGGTCCTCTCGGGCTCGAAGCCGATCAGGTGGGGTGGGGGGTCAACAACGCAGCCCGTGGGTCCCGTGCCAGGCGCGGGCCGCGTGGAGACGGGCCGCGTACGCTGTCTCAAAAGTGTCGCAATGGCCAACACGGCGCGGTGACCTGCGGCCCACCGTAGTTGCCAGGGACACACCACACGCCATTGCCTAATATGTGGCCCATGCCTTCACTGACCATCGGTATCGTCGGGCTGCCCAACGTCGGCAAGTCCACTCTGTTCAACGCGCTGACCCGCGCCGAGGTTCTCGCCGCGAACTATCCATTCGCGACCATCGAGCCCAACACCGGGGTGGTGGGCGTCCCCGACCCCCGGTTGGACCGGCTGGCGGAGCTGCACGACTCCCAAAAGGTCATCCCGGCGACCGTGACCTTCGTGGACATCGCGGGCCTGGTGAAGGGGGCCAGCGAGGGCCAGGGCAAGGGCAACCAGTTCCTGGCCAACATCCGCGAGGCCAACGCGATCTGCCAGGTGGTGCGGGTCTTCGAGGACGGCAACGTCACCCATGTGGACGGACGGATCTCCCCGCCCGACGACATCGAGACCATCAACACCGAGCTGATCCTGGCCGACCTCCAGACCATCGACCGCGCCCTACCCCGTCTGGAGAAGGAGGCGCGCATGAACAAGGACAAGCGCGCCACGGTCGAGGCGATCACCGCCGCCCGCGAGGTGCTCAACTCGGGCCGCACCATCTTCTCCGCGGGTCTCGACACCGAGCCGCTGTACGACCTGCACCTGTTGACGGCCAAGCCCTTCCTGTACGTCTTCAATGTGGACGAATCCCAGGTCGCCGACGAGGCGCTCACCGCCCGCCTGGCCGAGATGGTCGCCCCCGCCGACTCGGTGGTGCTGGACGCCAAGTTCGAATCCGAGCTGGTCGACCTGGAACCCGAGGAGGCCCTGGAGATGCTGCAGTCCACCGGCCAGACCGAGCCGGGCCTGGACCGCCTGGCCAAGATCGGCTTCCACACCCTCGGCCTCCAGACCTACCTGACCGCGGGACCCAAGGAGTCGCGCGCCTGGACCATCAGGCGCGGCGCCACGGCGCCGGAGGCCGCCGGCGAGATCCACACCGACTTCCAGCGCGGCTTCATCAAGGCCGAGATCGTCTCCTACGACGCGCTGATGTCCGCCGGTTCCATGGCGGCGGCCAAGGCCGCGGGCCAGGTCCGCATGGAGGGCAAGGATTACGTGATGCGCGACGGCGACGTCGTGGAGTTCCGCTTCAACGTCTAGCCCGGCGGGGAGGTCCGCGACATGGCGGTGGTCGAGTTCTGGCCGGAGTACGGATCGGGGCCGCTGTGGCTCGACGGCGCGGCCGTCGAGCCCGCGACGCTGGTGGACGCCGACCTCGCCGAGCGCCTGATCGCGTGGAACGCCGTCTACGCGGACGCGAAGTTGCCCCTCGAGGGCGACGGCGACGCCGCCTGGATTCGGCGGGGCGGTCGGCTGCTCGGGTTGGTGAGGCGACAGCTCGCGGGCACCCACGAGGTCGTCGTGACCGA
>NZ_DASQPW010000038.1:0-11108 GCF_035643755.1 Stackebrandtia sp.
GCCACGGCAAGGAGCTGCCCGAGATCATGCGCGGCTTCGACGGCGTCCTGAAGCAGATCCGTTCGGTGAACCCGCGCGCGACCGTTCTCGTGGCGCAGCCGATCCCCATGGGCACCAGGCCCATGTACAAGAGCTGCCCGCGCTGCCCGGAGCAGATCAAGTCCCTGGACGACGCGATTCCACAGTGGGTGGAGAAGAACAACAACCTGAAATCGCCCGTCATCGACGTCGACCAGACGCGGGGATTCGACGTCGCCGCCGACACCACCGACGAGCTGCACCCCACCGACGCCACCGGAAACCCCAAGATCGCGCGGCGCTGGTTCAACGCCCTGAAAGGGGTGCTCGACCAGGAGTGAACGCTTCGGCTGTCGAACGGTCGACGTGCGCGTTCCGTGTAACCTGCGAGTGTGGCAGATTTCGTGAACCTCGAAGTGTCCGACGGCATCGGTGTGATTCACCTGTCGCGACCGCCGATGAACGCCCTGAGCCAACAGGTGCAGGAGGAACTGCGAGACGCGGCGATCGCCGCCGACGCGAATGACGACATCCGCGCCGTGATCGTCTACGGCGGCGAGAAGGTGTTCGCCGCCGGCGCCGACGTCAAGGAAATGGCGGGAATGGAGTACGCCGACATGTCGCGGCGGGCGCCCGACCTGTCCTCGGCCTTCGACGCCGTCGCCAAGATCGGCAAGCCCGTGATCGCCGCGATCGCCGGTTTCGCCCTGGGCGGGGGCTGCGAGCTGGCGCTGGCCTGCGACATCCGGCTGTGTACCGCCGACGCCAAGCTGGGCCAGCCCGAGATCAAGCTCGGCATCATCCCCGGGGCCGGGGGCACCCAACGTCTGCCGCGACTGATCGGCCCGGCCAAGGCCAAGGAGATCATCTTCACCGGGCGCATGGTGGAGGCCGACGAGGCCCTGCGCATCGGCCTGGTGGACGACGTCGTCCCGGCGGGGGAGGTCCTCGACGCCGCCAGAAAGTTCGCGGAGGTTTTTGTGCGGGGCCCCTCTAGGGCCCTGCGCGCAGCCAAGCAAGCCGTCGACACCGGCCTCGAGCTGGAGCTGCCCGCCGGTCTGGCCTGGGAGACCCAGCTGTTCGCCGGGCTGTTCGCCACCGGCGACGCCCACGAGGGCATGACCGCCTTCGCCGAGAAGCGCAAGCCGGGGTTCCAGGGCCGATGACGACGTTCGACGAGGTCGAGGCGGCGCGCAGCGATCCCAAGCGCGCCAACGTTCTCTACCACGACTGGGAGGCCGAGACCTACGACGAGAAGTGGTCGATCTCCTACGACCAGCGCTGCGTGGACTACGCGCGCGACCGCTTCGTCAACGTCGCCGGCGACCGGGGCTGGCCGTACGGCACCGCCCTGGAGATCGGCAGCGGCACCGGCTTCTTCCTGCTCAACCTCATGCAGTCCAAGGTCGCCGAGCGCGGCATCGTCACCGACATCTCGCCGAAGATGGTCGAGGTGGCCTGCCGCAACGCCGACAATCTCGGGCTGGACGTCTCGGGGCGGGTCGCCGACGCCGAGACCATCCCCTGTGAAGATTCCAGTGTGGACCTTGTCGTGGGTCACGCGGTGCTGCACCACATCCCGGACGTCACCCGGGCATTCGGCGAGGTGCTGCGGGTGCTGAAACCCGGCGGCCGTTTCGTGTTCGCCGGTGACCCGACCCGCATCGGCGACTTCTACGCCCGCAAGCTCGGCCAGCTGACCTGGTGGGCGACCACCTCGGTCACCCGGCTGCCCGGCCTGGAGGGCTGGCGGCGACCCCAGACCGAGCTCGACGAGTCCTCGGCCGCCGCGGCCCTGGAGGCCGTGGTCGACCTGCACACCTTCGTGCCGTCCGAGCTGGAGGCCATGGCGGTCTCGGCCGGGGCTCGGGACGTCGCGACCCTGACCGAGGAGCTCACCGCCGCGTTCCTGGGCTGGCCGGTGCGCACGTTCGAGGCCGCGGTGCCGCCCGACAAGCTGGGCTTCGGCTGGGCCAACTTCGCCGCAGGCGCCTGGAAGACGCTGTCGCGGCTGGACGCCGGGCTGTCGCGCCTGTTGCCCAAGGACGTGTTCTACAACGTGGCCATCACCGGACGAAAATGTGGCGACTGAGGCTGATCGCCGACCTCGCGCGGTACCTGTGGCTGCGGTCGCGCCGCCCGCGGGTGATCTGCCGCGGCATGGTCTACCTGGGGCGCCGCACCGAGATCCGGGCCCGCGCCGGTTACGGCCGCCTCATCCTGGGCCGCGGCGTGCGGATCGGCGACCACGGCGCGATCCGCGCCCACGAGGGCACCCTGAGCATCGGCGACGGCTGCGTGATGGGCTCCCGGGTCACCGTCAACTGCTACCTCGATGTGTCCATTGGGGACTCGACGTTGATCGCCGACGACGTGTACATCATCGACTTCGATCACCGCTTCGCCGACCCCGCCGTGCCCATCATGGACCAGGGCATCGTGAAGTCCCCGGTCCGGATCGGCCGGGATTGCTGGCTGGGCACCAAGGTCGTGGTGACCCGCGGGGTGCGCATCGGCGACGGCGCCGTGATCGGCGCGGGCGCGATCGTCACGGCCGACGTCCCGCCCGGCGCGATCGCCGCCGGGGTGCCCGCCCGGGTGATCGGCAAGCGCGACAACGCGCCCGGGTGAACCCGCGCGAGATTCCCCCCGCCCCGCGATGAGTTTCACGCCCCAAACGGGTCTACCGAACGTGACCGATGCCGAGCCCGCCCCGAGCCCACCTCAGCTGTGGACGCTGGACGCCGCACTCGATCGCGACGACATCCCCGAACTGTGCGCCAGCTTCGCCGAGATGGTGCGCCTGCGCCGACCCGTCGTGGTGATCTGCGACGTCACCGCCGTCGACCGCCCGAGGATGGCCATCGTGGACGCCCTGGCGCGGCTGCGCCTCATCGCCGAACGGCTGGGCAGCGGCATCGTCCTGCGCGGGGCGGGAACCCACCTGCGCCAACTGATCCTGCTGACCGGCCTCACCGACGTCCTGCCCTCGGAGTTAGACCGCCTCCTCGATCTGCGGCGGCAGGCCGAACAACGCGAACAGCCTCGGCGCGTCCAGGAACTGCGGGGTGTCCAGGAAGTTGTTCAACCCGGTGATGCGCCCGTCGGAGATCTCCAGAACCTGTAGCGCCCAAGGCTTCCACAGCCCCGGCGTCTCGGTGGGCCGGTACTGCCCGAAGGCGGGGAGGCCGTTGGCCACCGTGGGGATCATGCGCGAGCCGCGGCAACCGCAACCCGAGCCCAGCATCCAGGCCACGATCTGTTCCGGGGTCCGCAGCCACAGCGACAGCGGCGGCATCTGCAGGATCGCGTCCTCGTGGAGCAGCGAGGTGAGCGCGTCCATGTCGTAGGACTCGAACGCCGTGACGTAGCGGTTCAGCAGCTCCCGCTGCTCGGCGTCCAAGGGGTTGAGCGGCTCGGCGGGGCGCTCGTTGATCTCGGACATGGTGGATCGGGCGCGCTGCAGGGCGCTGTTCACCGAGGCGACGCTGGAGTCCAGCAGCTCGGCGACCTCCGCGGCCGACCAGTTCAGCACCTCCCGCAGCACCAGCACGGCCCGCTGCTTGGCCGGCAGCAGCTGCAGGGCCGCCACGAACGCCAGCCGGATCGACTCCGAGGCCACGGCCTCGTCGGCCGGGTCGGTGGGAATCGGGCCCATCCAGACGTTCTCCGGCAGCGGCGCGTCGGGCAGCTGGTCGGCCGTCGACGACGGGCCCAGGTCCATGGGGCGGGCGCGCTTGCCCGCGCCGTTGAGCATGTCGATGCACACGTTGCTGGCGATCCGGTACACCCAGGTGCGAAGCGACGACCGGCCCTCGAAGCGGTCGATGGCCTTCCAGGCGCGCACCATGATCTCCTGCACCGCGTCCTCGGCCTCGAAGGCCGAGCCGAGCATCCGGTAGCAGTACCCGGTCAGCTCGCCGCGGTATTTCTCGAGTTCGGCGGTGGCGTCGATCGTGTCGGTTGTCACGGGTGGAAATCTAGTCCTTCGGTACGACAACCGCCAAGTCCAGGCGCGACGCCCCACCGCCATACCGCACAATGGCAGCATTCCGCCAACCCGAGAGAGCGATCGATGGACCTGAATGAATACGTGACCGCGGTGCCCGACTTCCCGATCGACGGAGTGTCGTTCAAGGACATAACCCCGATGCTGTCCCACCCCGAGGCGTTCGCGTACTCCGTCGACCAGCTCACCGAGTCCGCCCGCGGCATGGACGCGGGCTCCATCGCCGCCTTCGACGCGCGCGGATTCCTGTGGGCCGCGCCCATGGCCTACGCCCTGCGGCTGCCGCTGGTGCCGATCCGCAAGGCGGGCAAGCTGCCGCGCGCCACCGCGGCCGAGACCTACCAGGGCGAATACGGCGCCGAGACCGTGGAGCTGCACACCGACGCCGTCGGCGCGGGCGACCGCGTCCTGCTGGTCGACGACGTCATCGCCACCGGCGAGTCGATGCGCGCCGGAGCCCGGCTGGTGGAGGGCCTCGGCGGCACCGTCGTCGGCTGCGCGGCCGTCATCGAGCTGACCTACCTGGGAGCCCAGCAAAAGCTCGACGGGTTGCCGGTGGTCTCGCTGCTGCGGTACTAAAACTCCGTCCAGCGCCGTAGTCAAGGCTTGACTTTCGTTCATACCGGCTGGTGAGCGGCCGGCGGTACCGTCTATGCCGTGAAGTTGCCGGGCTGGATGAAGCGGGTCTGGTCGCCCGGCCTGCGGACGACCACCCGAACCCCCGTGCAACAGTGGCGTTCCAACGTCCTGTGGTGGCTGGCGTGCACGCTTCCGGTGCTGGCGCTGATGCTCCTGCCCGGAGACACCAGCCTGTACACCCCGTGGGACGCGCTGGCGGTGGCGCTGGGCATCGGCGTCGCCCTCGGGCTGCGCCACGTGCTGCCGATGGCGGCGTTCCTGACCGCCGTCACCATGGCCACCTGGACGGCCACCCTGTTCGGCAGCTACGCGCCGCCGTGGGCCTCGCTGCTGATGACCGCGCAGCTGGCGGTCTGCTATCTGATCGGACGCGCCGACTCCGGCGACCACCGCCTCGCGGTGCAGTTCGCCGCGATGGCCGTGCTCATCGTGGCGCTGGTTCCCTTGCTGCACATCCGTTTGCTGGAGGGGGTCGAGCTCACCCTCTACCTGGTTTTCATGGTGGTGTTCCCGTGGCTGGTGGGCCGCTACCGCTACCAGCACGCCCTGCTGCTCACGGCGGGCTGGGAGCGCGCCGACCGGCTCGAGCGCGAGCAGCGGGCCGTGGCCGACCAGGCCCGGCTGCGCGAACGCACCCGCATCGCCGAGGACATGCACGACTCGCTGGGCCACGAACTCAGCCTGATCGCGCTGCGGTCCGCCGCGCTGGAGGTCGACCGCGACCTGCCCGAACGCCACCAGGAGGCGGCCGGCGAGCTGCGCAGGTCGGCGGCGGTGGCGACCGAGCGGCTGCGGGAGATCATCGGCCTGCTGCGCGACGAGGGCGAGTCGGCCAGCGTCAACCCGGTTGACGAGAGCGTCGCCGACCTGGTGGAGCGGGCCCGGGGTTCCGGCATGGACGTCCACCTGGTGACCGAGGGGGACGCCGCCACGCTGCCCCGGATGGCCGATCGGGCCGCCCACCGGGTGGTGCAGGAGTCCCTCACCAACGCCGCCAAGCACGCCCCCGGCGCCACCGTCTCCGTCCACGTCGAACACCGCGACGACCACTCCACGGTCACCGTCGTCAACGACCTGCCCGACGGCGACGCGCCGTCCGGCATCGGCGGCAAGCGCGGCCTGGCGGGTCTGTCGGAGCGGGTGCGGCTGGCCGGCGGCACCCTGCGCTCGGGCCCGCGCGCCGGTCGCTTCGAGGTCCACGCCCGTCTGCCGCACTCGCACGAGCAGTCGCTGGACGCCGAGCCCGACACCCCCGACACCGAGTCGGCGCAGCGCCACGTCGCCGAGCGCAATCTGGCCCGCCGCCGGCTGCTCACCGCCTTCGCCGTGCCGATCGGCATCCTGGCCATGCTGGGCATCGTCTCGGTGACCGTCTACTATGTCGTGACGTCGAACTCGGTGATGAGGCCCGCCGACTACGCCGCCATCCAGGTGGGACAGTCCCACGACGAGGTGAACAAGCTGTTGCCCACCTTCCAGATGATCGACCCGCCCACCACCTCCGGCGCCAAACACGCCCCCAAGGGCGCCGAGTGCGAGTATTACTCCGCCAAGAGCGCCGAATACTCCGACGTCTACGAGCTGTGCTTCGTCGACGATCGCCTCGCCGTGAAGCACGTCATCACCACCCAAGAACAATTGGAGCAGCAATCTTGAGAATCATCCTGGCCGATGATGAGGCGATGATCCGGGCGGGCGTGCGCGCCATCCTGGCCTCCGACCCCGATATCGAGGTGGTGGCCGAGGCCGCCGACGGCCGCGAGGCCGTGGAGCTGGTGCGCAAGCACCGCCCCGACATGGCGCTGCTGGACATCAGGATGCCCAAGGTGGACGGACTGACCGCCGCCGCCGAGATCCGCCGTCTGGCGCCGGACGTCGGCGTCATCATCCTGACCACCTTCGGCGAGGACGAGTACATCGCCCGGGCACTGGGCGACGGCGCCAGCGGATTCCTGTTGAAGTCCGGCGACCCCCGCGAGCTGATCGCCGGCATCCACGCCGTGGCCGCGGGCGCGGCGTTCCTGTCGCCGCAGGTGGCGCAGCGGGTCATCTCCGAGCTGTCGCGCGGCTCCGGCGGCGGCCGGATGGGGCGGGCCGCCCAGGCCCGCGAGCGCGTCGAACAGCTCACCGACCGGGAGCGCGAGGTGCTGGGCCACGTCGGTTCGGGCCTGTCCAACGCCGAGATCGCCCGCCGCCTGCACGTGGTGGAGGGAACGGTCAAGGCGTACGTCAGCGCGATCCTGAGCCGCCTGTCGGTGAAGAACCGGGTCCAGGCGGCGATCGTCGCCTACGAGGCGGGCCTCGTCGACGACTCCGCGTGACCGGCCCCCCACATCGGCCCGATCGGGCGTCGCAAGTCCGTTGTGTCCGATCCTTACGCAACCCTTACAACTCCTTACGCATACCCGAACACGGCGTGCGTTGACTCGTCCTCCAGGCGCGCGCGTACGGATGACCACAGGCATCCGATCGCACGCGGCGTGGAGAGGGGCAGGGAATGGGTCTCATGGCGGATCGGCTCGACAGCATGGTCGTGAAGGTCTCGTCTCCGGACGGTCTGATCACCGGCGAGTATCGCCCGAACCAAGGCGGAGTCGTCGTCGACTTCGCCGGTGACGGCTTTCGCCGCTATCGCGAACGCGGCCTGGAGCGCCAGCTCGCCGCGGTGGCGCAGCGTTTCTGGCGGGGATACCGGACCGCGTACGACCGCGCGCTCGCCGAGGCCACCGGGCGTCCCACGACACACGGCGAGTACTGGGAGGCCGACCGACGCCGGTACTGGGCGGAGCGGGACGCGACCAGCTACGAGGGGATGTCGGCCGGAGAGTGCGTCTATTTCCACAGCGTCGGACTGCGCGACTTCAACGTGGTGATCCGGGACGGTTGGCTGGCGGGGTCGACAAAGGAGCGATTCGCCCGGGAGGTCGCCACCGGCTTCTCCGCGATGATGTCCGATTACCGGACCAAACTCGCGCGACTGCGGGACAAACACTATGGCCGCGGTCGCTGAACCCGGATTCACCGAAAGGAACACGCGATGTCAGTAACCGAGTCCGTCACCGGCGGGGACCTGTACCACCTGTGGTGGGTGGCCGATCACGCGCTGCCCGCCGTGGCGAACATGTACTCCGATATGACCGTGGCTCACCAGGACGTCTTGTCCAAAGGTGACGCCGATGAGTTCGGGGACTGTTGGGGGGCCTGGAGAGCCCTCCAGTCCCAGGCGCACCGGATGATGTACCTGACCGGGATCTCGGTCGGCCTGTCGGCGTACGCGCTCGACCTTGCCATCCAGGAGTTTAAGTACGTGGACGAAGGCAACGGCAAGGAACTCACCGCGGCCGGCAAGGGCCTGGAAACGATCCTCGGCGACGACAATCTCAGCGTGCCACCGGTCAAAGTGGACGGACCGCTGGCCGACCCCGCGGACAGCGCGCCCGACTCGATCCTCAACGGTCCCGGGATCAACGGCCCCACCATCCCGGTGGGCACTCCGGGCTCCGGCGACTGAGACGCCGCCCGACGCGTGGCGCCAGACCACCGACCACATAGTCCGCACACCAAACCCGCGCGAAACCACGTCCACCATCCCGGCGAGGAGCCGACATGAATGACGACACTTCCATCCCCGACGACGACGAACTCATGGACCTCGCCCACCACATCGTCGCCCTGTACTCGTCCAAGACCGCCTGGCTGATGAACGAGCGCCTCATCGGCGACGACAGCTATGTACCCGTCGACTCGGATGCCTTCGAAGACGACGCCGAGTGGGTCGTCGGCAGGTTCAAGGAGCTCATGGGGCCGAGCCCGGGGGCCGACTTCGACGCGAAGGCGGATGCCTGCAAGAAGATGGTGTCCATGCTCGGCGTCGCCGGTGATTTCAAGCGCGATGTTCAGGCCGAGTTCGTCACGGGCGATCTGGACGACATCGACAACGCCATGGACCATATGAACAAGTGGGATGGCGCCCTGGCGAACTCGTTCGCCAACGACTACCTCGGCAAGTTCAAGACGATCGCGGGCAATCAGGGCATCGTCATGGCGATCCTGGCGAACGACATGATCGCCATGCGCAACATCCTGGCCGAACGGCGCCGAAGCCTGAAGCGGACCGGCGACAACGCGGTCACCGCGCTCGAGGCGATCGACGGACTCAGTGGCTCTGACCTGACCGTGGCCTTGTCGGTCCTGAGTGCCTTCCTGGGCATCGTCACGGCGGGACTGGGGGCCGTGGGATCCGTGGCCGTGGACGTGGGCGGGGCGGTGGTGTCCGGCGGTGTCTCCCTGGGGTCCGCGCAAGTCCCCGACGACAAGGAGATGCCGCTGGGCTCCGACGACCCGTCCGGAGTCCTGGACAAACTCAAGTCCGCCCTGGACGAGTTGGAAAACGAGATCCAGGACAAACAAGACGCCCTCAACAAGAGCTTGTGGGACACCCGCGATGTGGTCGCGAAGATCGTGCTGGCTTCGAGCAGTGGTAACAGCGATGCCTACGGCAGCGGCCAGGGATCGCCGAACACGGAGCTGGTACCGGGCACCCCGAAATTGGATATCGTCGCCACCACCGAACCCGGCAAGCTCGACGACGGACTCGTTCAGTTCACCTGATCGACCGCGTCAGACCGAGGCGTTCTCGTCCTTGTTCGGGGTTGAGTCCGTGGAGTCCTTGGCCGGTCCCTCGGCCGCCTTGCGCCGCTCGGCGCGCTTGGCCAGCAGGTGACGGGTCAGCTCCAACAGCCCCGCGCACACCATGGCCAGCACGAATCCCAGGCCGAGCGCCAGCAGCGGGCGGTCCTGGAAGGTCTTGCCCGCGATGTAGCCGATCGCGCCGCAGTAGACGCCCCAGGACGCCGCGGCGATCAGGTCGAAGGAGGAGAACTTGCGCAGCGGGTACCGGACGGCGCCGCTGGTGATGGTGATGGCGGTGCGTCCGCCGGGTATATAGCGCGCCACCACCAGGACGATCCCGCCGCGTTTCACCAGGGAATCGTGCGCCCAGTCGAACGCCTTCCTGGTCTTGCCCCCGGGTTTCAGCCGCCGCGCGATCGGCCCGAAGGCGAAGCGCCCGATGGCGTAGGAGACGTGGTCGCCGCAAAACGCCCCGACGGCGGCCACCAGCATGATCAGACCGATGTTGGGATAACCCACCGACGCGGCCGAGGCCCCCGCCACGATCACCGAGGTCTCTCCCGGCACGACCGGGAAGAACCCGTCGAGGAACGCGATGCCGGCGACGATGACGAATACCCACGGCGTGTGCATGAACTCCTTGAGGTAGTCCATGAGCACGGTCTCGATGTGATGCACGCGATGAAGCGTAAGGCATATCGGGTGGGCCGCCCACCCACGGTCGTCACCACGCGGCCTGAACTTTCGTCGGGGGTCAAGAGCCCCAAACGATCGGAGACTGCTCCTGCCACAGCTTCACCAATCCACTGTCGCCGGAGATGGTGAGGTCGTCGATGCGGCACCGATTCCACAGCGCCAGGTACAAAAGCTCCACCGGGCCGCTCAGCACGCAGTCGGCCACGCCGTCGAAGGTGCGGGTGGTGGCCACCGGCTGGTCGCTGATCCGAAGGAACCAGTCGCTGCCGCCGGACGGTTCGTCGGTGGCGTGCAGCCGCAACACCTTCGGGATCGCGGTGCGCACCCGGCTGTAATCGCGGCCGTGGAAGCCCACCAGGAGCTCGTCGATGCCGTCGACGGCGAAGGTCTCGCCGATCGGCGACACCTCGTCGCCGCGCGCCGACTCGGCGTCCACCCGATGAATCGCGGCCTCGTGCGCCTGGCGGCGGGCCCAGAACTCCTTGGCCGACGCCGCCGGCAGGAAATGCCAACAGTCCAGATCGTCGGGCGCCTCGTCGAGCGCCCGCAGCAGCTGGGCGTGGCTTTCGCGATACCACTCCACCATGAGCGCCGAATCCGGGATCGGCCCGGCGATCTGGTCGATCTCGGGCGAGCGCGGGCGGGACCGGCGGCCCTCGGAGATGATGGTCCTGGCCCACCGGTGAACGGTGCCGGTATGCCACAGCAGGTCCCTGATGGTCCAATCGGGGCACGTGGGTACCGGGGCACGCAGACCCACCTCGTCGGCAGCCTCGGCTAGCAACGCGCCCTCGCGTCGCAGTGCCTCAACGTGTTCAACAGTTGCCATCGGGTTGGAGTCTGGCATTCAAACGTGGCACGTGCAACAGCGGAGCGCAGGCGATATGAAAACGTTAACCAAGGGTTGCTGTTCGTTTGCGAGAACACTAGGTAGGTGCCCGCGGCCTGCGAAAGGAGCGATCGTGGACGATGCCGCGGCACGGCTGCTGCTGTTGACCGACGGCCGCCAGTCCCCGCGCCGGCTGGTCGATCAGGTGGCCGCCGCGGTGCGGGCCGGGGCGCGGCGGGTGGTGCTGCGCGAGAAACATCTGCCCGCCGACCAGCGGCGCCGCCT
>NZ_DASQPW010000039.1:0-3848 GCF_035643755.1 Stackebrandtia sp.
CTTGGGGGCCTTGGATTTCCACGGCGACGCCGTCGGCGTCCTGCTGTACGCCGACCACCTCCGACGCCCATTCCACCTCGACGCCCGCCGCGTTGACCTTCTCCTCCAGGATGACCTCCATCTTGGACTGGACCAGGCCGAGCATGTAGTTGTAGCGGGTGTCGAAGCCCGAGTAGTCCAGCCAGATCGTCGCGAAGTGGCCGCGCGCGGTCTTCCAGCCCGCCGCGTCGAAGTCGTCGGCGATGCCGCGCTGGTCGAGGACCTCCATGGTGCGGGCGTGCATGCCGCCCGCGCGGCTGTCGGGGGATCGCCGCGGCAGCTTGTCGACGAGGCGGACCTCGATGCCCGCCAGCGTGAGTTCGTAGGCCAGCATGAGGCCGGTCGGACCGCCACCGGCGATGATCACCTGCGTCATGGTCTCCTCCTTAACGGCGTTAAATTTAACGTTGTTAAAGCTAGCACTAATCATGTTAAGGTGTCTACCCGAGCGTTCCAGGAGATCCGCATGAAACTGAATTCCGAGGTCATCGCCGATGCCGCGCTGAAGCTGATCGACGAGGTCGGGCTCGACGGCCTCACCATGCGCCTGGTCGCCAAGGAACTCGGCGTGCAGGCGCCCGCCCTGTACTGGCACGTCAAGAACAAGCGCGAACTGTTGGACGCCATGGCCGACCGCGTTTTCACCGCGGCGATCACCGACGTCGAGGCGCCCCGTCGGGGCGACAGTTGGCAGGACTGGCTCGCCGAGGGCGCGCGGCGCACCCGCCGCGCCATGTTGGCCCACCGGGACGGGGGGCGGATGCTGGCGGGGACCTCGATCTCCGACCCCGCGATGTTCCGCGTCGTCGAGCTGAGCCTGCGCACCTTGCAGGACAACGGTTTCACGCTCAAGCGCGCGGCCCAGGCGGTCCCGATCCTGCTCCACTTCACGATCGGCTTCACCATCGAGCAGCAGTCACGCGAGGGCGTCGACTATAGCGAGGACAACCCGTACCGCCCCGAGGCCATGTCCGAGATCCTCGACGCGAGGCGGTACCCGCTCATGACCGAGGCGGGCGACGCCTTCGTGAACCCCGACTTCGACGAGGACTTCGAGTTCGGGCTGCGGGTCATCCTGGCGGGTCTGACCGCGATCGACTAGTCGCGAAGCCCCGCCTTGCGGTCGGCCTCGGCGAGCCGCGCCAGGTAGGCGTTGTACTGCTCGTGCGGGTCGTCCTCGGGGTGGCCGCTTGCCTGCGCGCGATCGGAGATGCGGTCGATGCGCCGCGCCGCGCGGTCCTCGCTGTTCGACCACTGCCAGATCAGGGCGCCCAGCACGATGACGCTGGGCGGTTCGCCGAAGCCCCAGGCGATCCCGCCCGCGGCGTGCTGCGAGGCCAGCAGGGCGGCGTGGCCCATGCGGCCCAGCGCGTCGTACCAGCCGATCGCGATCACGTCGGCCGACTGCATGATGGTGAGCCCGAAGATGGTGTGGAACACCACGGCCACAAAGAAAAGCAGCACCTTCAGCGGGTACGGGATCTGGCGCGGGGACGGGTCGGGGCCGATGATCAGCCAGTAGAAGAGGCCGCCCGCCGCCAGGAAGTGGAACAGCATGTACAGGTGCCCCGCGTGGGAGCGCATCGCCCACTCGAACAGGCCCGTGAAGTACATCATGTACAGGCTGAAGGCGTACAGCCCCAAGGCGATCAGCGGATGCGACACGAAACGCACCACGCGGGAGTGCAGCACCAGCGTCAGCCATTCGCGCGGCCCGCGGCCCGACGAGGGCTTGAACGCGCGCAGCGCCAGGGTGATCGGGGCGGCCAGCACCAGCAGGATCGGCACCAGCATGTTGAGCGTCATGTGCTGGATCATGTGGACGCTGAACAGCACCATGCCGTAGCGGCCCATGCCCGACGAGGTCACGAACACCGTGATCAGCCAGCCGACCGTCCACAGTGCGGTGCGGCTGATCGGCCAGCGGTCGCCGCGGCGGTACAGGCGCACCACGCCCGCCAGGTACAGCCCGATCGACACGGCCGCGATGGTGCAGATCACCAGCTCGGGGTACCAGTCGGCCACCAGGGAGCGAGCGGTCAACGGCGGCGGCATCTCGAAGCCCAGCAGGGACCGCGCCGCCGATTCCTCCTGATCGGAGGGTGGCGAGGGCGTGCGCGACAGCGCGGCGGCCAGGCCGAAGGTGGCGGCCATGACGACGAGTTCGACGCCCGCGAAGCGGCGGAACAGCCCGGGGTTGTCGTCCAGTTTGGGCAGTGTGGCGCGGCGGTGCCACAGCCCGAACCCGCCCAGGATCAGCAGCGCGGCGGCCTTGAACAGCACCTCGCGCCCGTACGCCGTGGACGCCAGGTCGCCGAGGCGGTGGATGCGGGTGGCGGCGTTGACGACGCCCGACACGCCCACGGCCACGAACGCCACCAGCGCCAGCGCCGAGTACCGTCGCGGCGCCCTGGCGTCGAGCTTGCGCGCCAACAACAACGCCAACAGCCCGCCCGCCCACAGCAGCGCGCCCAGCACATGGAAGATCATCGAGTCCACCGCGATCTGGTGGTCGCCCGAGGCGGTGGCGTGTCCCGTGAACACCTGCGGCAGCGCGGCGGCCACGGCGAACAACGACGCGAACGCCGCGCCCGTCACGGTCAGGGTGTTCAACGCGATCACGGCCGCGATCAGCGCCAACACCGCCGCCATCGTGTAGGCCAGCCCGTTTTCGGTGTCGGCGATGTAGCTCCACACCCCGCCGACCGTGATGTTCGACAGCGGCTGCACGGTCGTGTCGGCCAGGTTCGCCGGCGCCTGGGCGATCGCCACGACGGCCCACGCCACGGCGCACCACCCGCCGATCCGCAGCCACCGATAGGCCCGCGCCCTGACCCGCCCCTCGTCACCATCCACAAAGAACCCCGCTGCCACGCAACACCCCACGACGGCGGCGGCCAACACATCATTGCCCAACTTGAGCATCGGCACCAGCCACGCGACCACGACATCCCGCGCGGGCAGCCCGGGAATCGCGTCGGTGACCACCCCGCCGCCCACCAACAAGACCACCACGGCCACCCCCACGCCAGCCACCACGGCGCCCCCCAGCACGAGGGCGCGGGGCGCGATGACGCGTTGTTTCGGGGCGGTGCCTTGCTGGGTCACAATCCCGATCCTCTACGACCCGTCGATGACACCGACACGGGGGCTGCTGGAACGGTCCTCCACCACAAGCGGCACGCGGTCGGTTCCTCGGCCGCGGCGAACAAACAGCCAAGCCACTGTGACAACAGGAACCCCCGAACGCGGGTCGATCCCATGCGGGAACGCCATTCGCGCAACGAGGCCAACGGCCCACCACGGACGGTCGGTTCCTCGGCCGCGGCAAACGAGTCGTCCAACGTCCGTGACACCAGGAACCCAAACGCACGAAGCGATCGGTGGCACGACGCCGTTGGTGCGGCCGACGAACCCACGCCCGCCAAGGCCACGACGGGTCCCTCGGCCGAGCCCGATGCATGATCAGACCGTTGTGACACGAACGCGACGCGACGCCGTCGGTGAAACCGACAAACCCACGCCCGCCGCGACAGCGGAACAAACACCCAAGGCCACGGCAGGTTCCTCGGCCGCGCCCAACGCATGATCAGACCGTTGTGACACGAACGCGACGCGACGCCGTCGGTGGAACCGACAAACCCACGCCCGCCGCGACAGCGGAACAAAGCGGCGAATCGCGGGCGTCAGGCGAGCTAGGCGCCCCAGCCGGGGATGGGGTACTTGGCGCAGAAGTCGCGGATCTCCCCCGCGATGGCGTCCAGCGCGTCCTCCCTGCCCTCGCGGGCGGCGGTGATGGCGGCGTCCAT